>JAZFUB010000405.1:0-4748 GCA_036447015.1 Thermoguttaceae bacterium
CACCCGGGCGATGTCGGGCTCGGCGGCAATCAGGTTCAGGAATCGGGCCATCACCACGGGCCCGTCCAACAGCCCGTCGTCCATGTTCACGTCGATCACGTTCGCCCCGCCTTCGACCTGGCCGCGAGCGACCGAGACGGCCTCAGCGTGTTTCTCTTCACGGATCAGTCGGGCAAAACGTCGCGAGCCGGAGACGTTCGTCCGCTCGCCGATCATCATGAACGTCGAGTCGGGCCCCAACTCCAACGGTTCCAGGCCGCTATAGCAGGACAAATGGCTCGGCTCGGGCGGGCATCGCGGCGGGCACTGGGCCACCGCCTCGACAATCGCGTGGATGTGCTCGGGCGTGGTCCCGCAACAACCGCCGACGAAGTTCAGCCATCCATTGCCGGCGAACTCGCCCAATGCCCGAGCCATGTCCACGGGCGACAGGTCGTAGCCGCCGAACGCGTTCGGCAGGCCCGCGTTGGGGTGGCAACTGGTCGGCAACGGACAAATCTCCGACAGTTCTTCGACGAACGGCCGCATCAGTTTCGGGCCCAAGGCACAGTTAATCCCCACGCTCAGCAGGTTGGCCTGAGCGATCGACGTCCAAAAGCCGCCGAGCGTTTGGCCCGACAGCGTTCGCCCGCTGCGGTCGGTGATCGTGACCGACACCATCACCGGCAGCCGAACGGCCTGTCGATCGAACACCTGTTCGATGGCGAACAGGCAGGCCTTCAGGTTGAGCGTGTCGAACACGGTTTCCGCCAGCAGGAGGTCAACGCCCGCTTCGACCAGGACGGTCACCTGCTCGGAGTAGTTCGCCACGAGGTCGTCGAACGTAACGGCCCGATAGCCCGGGTCGTTCACGTCGGGCGAGAGCGAGGCCGTTCGGTTGGTCGGCCCGATCGAGCCGGCAACGAACCGGGGCCGGTCGTCCGTCTGTCTGACCGCGGTGATCGCATCTTTGGCGCACTGCACGGCCGCCCGGTTGATCCGGCCAACTTCATCGATCAGGTCGTAGTCGGCCATCGAGACGGCGTTCGCATTGAAACTATTCGTGCAGACGATATCCGCACCCGCTTCGAGATAGCCGCGATGGATCTCCGTAATCGCCCCGGGCTGGGTCACGCAGAGCAGGTCGTTGCAGCCGATCAGGTCGGCCGCATGGTCGGCGAACTGCGACCCACGATAGTCGGCCTCGGTGAACTGCCGCTGCTGGATCATCGTGCCCATGGCCCCATCGAGCACAACGATCCGGCTGGCGATGAGTTTCTCCAGTTGTCCGAACGCTTCCGTACGATTCGATTGCTGTAACATTTTCCGTTACTCCGATTTATGTATGAACGACGAGCGTTCCATCAAAGGATAGAATAGTATGCGTGACGGGGCCACTTTTCAAGGGTCACGGCTTTGCCCTTCTGCAATTCGATCCGAACCTCTACAATGAGCGACGTATCCTTGATTATGGAGGAATTCGATCATGCACGAAACAATCGCACAACTGATATCCGCCGGGCCGGTCGTCACTGACGGTGCCTGGGGCACCCAGATGCAGCAGCGCGGCCTTCAGCCGGGGGCCTGTCCCGACGCTTGGAACCTGACCGACCCCGATCTGGTCGAAGAGGTCGCCCGGGCCTATGTCGAAGCCGGCAGCCAGGTCATCATCACCAACACGTTCGGGGCCAACCGGTTCACGTTGGTTCGCCACGATCTGGCCGACAAAGTGGCCCAGATCAATCGGGCGGGTGTCGAGATCTCTCGCCGCGCGGCCGGCGATCGGGTCAAGGTGTTCGCGTCGATGGGACCCAGCGGCGTGATGCTGATGATGGGTGAAGTGAGTGCGGACGAACTGAAGGAAGCCTTCACCGTCCAGGCACGTGCCATGGCCGAGGCGGGGGCCGACGGGATCGTGGTCGAAACGATGTCCGATCCGGCCGAAGCCGTGCTGGCCGTTGCCGCCGCCCGGGAAACGGGCCTGCCCGTGGTCGGTTGCATGGTCTACGATTCGGGCCCGAACAACGATCGCACGATGATGGGCACCACGCCCGAGCAGGCCGTCGAGCAACTGGTCGAAGCGGGCGCCGACGTGATCGGCTCGAACTGCGGCCAAGGCATCGCCGGTTTCGTCGAGATCTGCCGCCGCCTGAAAGCCGCCACCGACCGCCCCATCTGGGTCAAAGGCAACGCCGGGCTGCCCCAGATCGTCGAAGGAGAAACGGTCTACTCCCAAACGGCCGACCAGTTCGCCGAGTACGCCCCGAAATTGGTCGAAGCAGGGGCCGCATTCCTAGGCGGTTGCTGTGGAACAAGCCCCGAGTTCATCCGGGCGGTGTGCGCGAAGTTGGGGAAATAAAGACACCGTAGGGTGCGTCTGGACGCACCAAGGATTGCCACTGAACGCCCGATTTCAAGGTGGTGCGTCCAGACGCACCCTACGGTGTCCTTCGTGGTTTTTCATTGAATCCTAGCGTCATCATGTCTCCGCACTCTCCGATTCCGGATTCTCTTCCAGCTTGCGGAACGGCCGAAACGCCAGGAGGATGCCGGTGACGAGGATGATCGCCAGCGAGAGCCCTGGCCCATATTTGTTGGCCCAACTCAGCTTTGGTGGGTATTTCTGTCTCAAGCTGTCGCGATCGACCTCTTCACTGCCGTCGACCGTTGCCAGCGATTTGAGAATTGTCGGAGGCACGCCTGAAGAAAGGAACCGAACACTGCCGTCGGCGTACAGAACGCATGCGCCCTGTCCTGAGTTGTGCTTGCTTGAAACGCCCATTCCTTCGTGTGGCTGCATACCTTGGGCCAGATCGGCCAAGGTTAGGTCCCGAGGCTCCATCCAATGGATGCTGGGATTGGCCACCTCGGCCAACAGCAGCGTGTTCGCCGCACCGTCGGGAAAATCGTCCAACCGAAGTGAGCCGTCGTCAGGCCAAGCCGTGCCCGAGCCGACGATCGCTACGTAGCTGGTCATCGGCGGCCCTGCGTCGGGATCACGCGGACATGCGTATTCACGAGGCATCTGAGCGGAGAGTTTCGAGTTATTCGGCCCGTTCCAGGGTTCATCGGGGTTGTACCGGCTCCACAGAGAACGTCCTTCCATATACGGCAGCAACTCGACGCGCCAACTGTGCATCGGCGTGCCGTTTTCGTCACGCACGCTTGCTCTGGGCAATCGTCTGAATGTCTCCTCGTAGCCTTGCAACGCCACTCCGATCTGTTTGAGATTGTTCATGCATAATGCTCGCTCTATTCCAGCGTAAGGCAGCAAGAGCATGGCAGGTATGATGGGGCCACACACTCCCATGCAGAATACGAGCACTACTCCCGCGGCGGCTAGTCGACTTCGTGTCCACAGGATGATGCGGCCCAGGCAAATCATGAGCAGCCAGTATCCACCCAGTGCTAACCTCCAGGGGGCACCGTCGGCGATGAATGGGGCGAGAAAGACGAATGCCAACAGCATGTCGCGCAGGTCGAAGTTAAACGGTCGCGTGTTTCTGTGGACGTTGTGATCACTCATGGTTGTCCCTCGGTATTGCAACTCTCCGGACACCAGTTTCCCCGATTCCAACACGGACTGCAAGTGGGCCTCGTTTCACGGCAATCGCTTTCGTGATTCACTGTTAGCCGCGGAGCTTGCCCCGCGCTGTGAAGTGCTCGACGGTTTCCGTACTTCACAGCGCGGGGCAAGCCCAGCGGCTAACACATCGACCCGGCGCGGCGCACGCTCACTCGGCTCCGAATCTTGCGGCCATGGCGTATTTCTCTTCGACGCCGATTAGGTCGTTGAACTCTGAGAAACTCATTTGCGGGATGTCGGTGCCTAGCGTTGTTTCGTCGGCTTTGAGTTTCTCGTAGATCGACTGCATTGCTTTCGCGGCGGCAAACAGACCGGCCAACGGGTAGAGGATCAGTTGGAAGCCTAGCTCGGCGAGTTGTTCTTTTTCGAGCATTGGCGTCTTGCCTCCTTCGATCATGTTGGCCACGTTCGGGCTCGGACTGCGGCGACCGATCTCTTTCAACTCGTCGACCGAGGCGGGCGCTTCGACGAAGCTGGCGTCGGCTCCGGCCTCTCGGGCCGCTTCGACGCGGGCGATCGCCTCGTCCATGCCGTCGACCGCCAAGGCGTCGGTCCGGGCGACAATGAAAAAATCACGCCCCGCCCGGGCTTCGACCGCGGCCCGGATCTTCTGGACGTATTGGTCCCGTTCGATGACCTTTTTACCGCGCATGTGGCCGCACCGCTTGGGCCACTGCTGATCTTCGAGGAAGCAGCCGGCCGCCCCGGCCCCGATCAGTTCGTCGACCGTGCGGTAGACGTTCAGCGGATTGCCGTAGCCCGTGTCGGCGTCGACCAGCACGGGAATGTCGACACTGCGGCAGATCCGCCTGGCCCGATCGATCAGCTCGGTCTGGGTCAACAGCCCGAGATCCGGCTCGCCGATGGCCGTGGCCGCCACGCTGTAGCCGGAGACGAAGGTCATCGGAAAGCCGACCCGGCGGCAGATGGCGGCCGAAAGCGTGTCGAAGACGCCGGGAAATGCGATGGCCCCCCGTTGGTCGAGGATTCGGTGGATTCGCGTCTCGTTCATGGGGGCACTTGGGGTTGGTTGTGGGAAATACTCGTTCTCCGTCGGGATATCGATCGTACTCAGTCGGACGACGCATGTAAACCAATGCGGCCCGATGCCCCACAAATCGGTTGCACGATCCGGAGATTTGTGTAGAATGGACCATGGAACTGGAGTTGGAGGCCTCTTCTG
>JAZFUB010000406.1:0-9960 GCA_036447015.1 Thermoguttaceae bacterium
CCCACCTCGCTGGTGACGAAGAGCCCTTCTTCAAGCGTCGGGCAGTCGGAGACTCGTGCGGGCCGCGGTGGCTCGTTGCCGATCGCATACCAGGCCCCCTGCCCCCGGGCCGCATAGATGTACTCGTCGATGGCCGGGATCACGATCACACCCAGGACGGGCTGCCCTGCATATTCCAGCCCGACCAGCGTTCCGTAGAGTGGCACGCCGCGGATGAACGATTTGGTCCCGTCGATCGGATCGAGGATCCAGCGGAACCCGCTCGTGCCGGATCGATCGGAAAACTCCTCGCCCAGGATCGCATCGTCGGGAAACCGCCCGGTGATTTGCCGTCGCAGTTCCTCCTCGGCCTGGCGGTCGGCGACGGTCACCGGCGTGTCGTCTGCCTTGCGATCGACGGCAAGGTCGGCCTGCCGAAAGTACTTTAGAGTCATACGCCCGGCCGTCCGGGCCGCCTCAACTGCCAATTGCAAACGGTCGGTCAGTTCGGGTGGGGTTGGATCCATATCTCGTTCCGTGTTGGTCTAGCTTGATCTTGTGACGACCTGTCAGTTCTCGCTGCCGAGCACGTAGTGTTCGTAGATTTCTACGGCCGATAGCGCACGGGTATACAGGGCGGCTTCGTCGATCTGGCCGGTGAAGAACTCGCTTTTCCCGCCGGACGAGCCGACCATGACGGGCTCCGCGTTCGTGTTGAGTGTCACCGGGCCGACCTTGCGGCTCGATTCTTCGATTCCGTCGACGTAGATCCGCAGGAACTGCCCGTCGTAGACACCGGCCACGTGGTGCCAACGACCGTCGTCCAGATCGGTCGTTCCGTTGTCGGAATTCAGCCACGTGCCCTTATCGTCTTGAATCCAGAATCGGGCCTTTCGGTAGGTCGACGCACCGCGATTGGCATACCAACTGCCGCCCAGCGCAAAAACGTTCTCCTTACGAATGAAGTCGGCTTCGCGCGTAAAACCTCCCGGCTTGCCCGTCCAGCGGATCCATGCTTCGACGGTAATCGCTGTCAAGCGGTCGAGCGGCTCGATCGGGCCGAAGTCGATCGAATCATCCACGCCGTCGAGCGTAACTGCGCCATTCTCGACGCTCAATTCAATGCCGGGCAACTGGAACTGGGGGTCGCCCAGACAGCGCCCGTCGTGCCCGTTGCCCGAGGCGTCCTTGATGCTACTCGGGTCGCTCTCGTCGAACTTCCAATAGGCCGCCGGGCCGTCGTCGGTGAGCGTCGGTCGAAACGTGCGGAGTTTCAGGTTCTTGAAGTGGTCGGGATTCTCGTAATGCGACTTGATCCGATCGTCGGAGACGGCCACGTTCCAGACGGCCAGTTCATCGAGGTAGCCGACGAAGCCCAACCCGCCAGTCGGTCCAGTGGCCCCATTCCCGATGCCGAGCCCTTCGCCCGACGTTTCGGCCATGGTGCCGTCGTACTGGACCCGGTCGACGGGCCGGCCGTCGAGGTAAACGGTCAGTTGCCCGGCCTGCGCGTCGGCCACGGCCGCGATGTGCTGCCACTTGCCTTCGGCGACCGTGCCGCCTTCGGCCCGCGGTTCCTCACCGTCGGTCTGCTTGTGGTAAAGGCTGACCTGGCGATCGCGAAGGGCGAAATGGTATGCCTTTTGGGCACCCCAGTGAAGGACCAGTCGCTGCCACGACGGGCTCAACTCGGCCGGCTTGATCCAAGCCTCGATCGTGTAGCTTGGCGAGAGTTTCACATCCGGAGAGATTCGCCCGGCCAGGTGCGTCCCGCCAAGGATCACTGCCCGGCCGACTTTACCCGGCCCATACCTTGCCGCCGAGCCGATCGCCCGGAGGTTGTCCTCGGCCGAGCCGCAGTCGGCCACGTATCGCCACGCGCTGTCGGCCGTGTTGTCGT
This sequence comes from Thermoguttaceae bacterium, assembly GCA_036447015.1. Classification (GTDB taxonomy): domain Bacteria; phylum Planctomycetota; class Planctomycetia; order Pirellulales; family Thermoguttaceae; genus JAZFUB01. Next base: position 1,880 of record JAZFUB010000406.1, read on the forward strand.
CGAAGTTCCAATAGGAGACGAGTCCGGCGGGCGGTGTTGCAGCGTCGGCAGCGGGTGAGCCAAGAAGTTGCAGAAAGGCGGTCAGGATCAGGAGGCCGAGTTTCATGGCAAACCTACGGTAACGGCGGACGAATCTAGTGCTCTGTCAACGTTCACACATCCAGCCTACTCACTTGGGGTGGAAGTTGCAAGGACGGCTGGATACGCCGAGGTTCTATGGCATCGCGTTGTACGGTTGGCGTCAAACAAGCCCCGAAGGGGCGATAGTCAATAGCCCAGGGCGTAAGCCCTCGTTGTTTTACACAAATCCCGCCGGCTTGTCCGGCGGATCGTTCGGCTTTCCACTACTACACACTGGCTCTCCGATCGCCCGGGAATCCCGCCGGCGTGCCCGGCGGATCGTTCGGTTGCTCACTTCCCGGGCACTGGGCCGCACTCGACCGTAGTGGAAAACCGAATATTCCGCCGGGCAAGCCGGCGGGATTTCTATACGGCATAGGCAGCCCGGAAGTAGCGGGAAACCGAACGATCCGCCGGGCAAGCCGGCGGGATTCAGGTCGAAGCGAGTGGAACTTGTGTAAAACAACGAGGGCGTGAGCCCTGGGAATCAAGCGGCCCCCATCACGCAAGAGCCCCAAAGGGGCGGCAGTTGGGGGCGAGGCCAACGGTTCTGCCGCCCCTTTGGGGCTCGTGATCGCATTCTTGCGAGCATTCCCAGGGCTTACGCCCTGGGCTATTGACTGTCGCCCCTTCGGGGCTGAAGCCACTACCCGACCACGTGCCGAAACGGTTCGTTCGTCACTTCGTAGCCGGGGCGTAGGCCGATGTTCAGCAGCAATCCGATCGCGATCGAATGGGCCAACAGCCCCGAGCCGCCGTGGCTGATCAGCGGCAACGAGAGACCGGTGATCGGCAGCAGCCCGACCGTCATTGCGGTGTTGATGAGGACCTCGACGGCCAGCAACGCAACGATTCCCACGGCCACCAGCCGCCCGAACGGTTCGCGCGTCGCCATTGCCACGACCAGTCCTCGCCACGCCAAGAGTCCGAAAAGGACGAGCACCAAGGCCAGGCCCGGGAGCCCAAAGCGTTCGCCGAGCACGCAGAAGATGAAGTCGCTTCGGGCTTCCGGCAATCGGTAGGCGGCCGTGTCGTCGGTCGGCTCGCCGCAGACGAAGCTTCCCCAAACGCCGCCCAAGGCGAACATGCGTTTGGCCTGATGCAAGTGATACGCGTTGTCGCTGGGGCGTGTGTCGGCTGCCGGCTGCTCGACCAGCGCCGTTACGCGGGACTTCTGCTCGACGCTCATCTGGGTCCAAAGCACGGGCAGGGTCGCCAGTCCGGCGAGGAGCACGCACGCCAGATCGACGCGCCGGGCCCCGGCCGCGAAGAGCATCGCGAAGATCACCGGCAGAAAGACCAGCGCGGTCCCCAGGTCCGGCTCGCGAAGGATCAGCACGACCGGCAACAGGCCGAGGGCCAACGGCACGAACAGACCTCGCAGTCGCCGGTAGTTCTCGCGATACATCAGGTATCGGGCCATGGCCAACACCAGGGTGATTTTGGCGAACTCCGAGGGCTGCAAGCCGACCGGTCCGATCCGAATCCAACGATGGGCACTGTTGACGGCCGGAAAGAAGTAGACGACGACCAGCAGCACCAGCGACAACAGGAACAGTGCGTAGCTGAGCCGGCCCAGCACCCGGTAGCTGGGCACCGACAGCCCGAGCATGGCGGCAAGCCCCAATATCGCATAGACGGTCTGTTGACGAAGAAACCGTCCGCTGCCGGCCGACAACTGTTCGTATCGGGCAATCCCCACCAGCCCGAGGCAAATTAGCAGAATGGCGATTACCAGAATCGACCACGGCAGACGTCGAGCCCAAAGCGTCGGCTTCACCGGATTTTGTCCTACTTGGCTGAACGTTTCTTGCCCTTGTTTCGAGAACCCTCCTCGACGTTGACCTTCGGCAGCCTGTCGGCCAGTTCCCTCTTGACCACGGCGGCCTTCGGGTCGGCGGCCAGATTGGTCCATTCCATCGGATCGGCCTGGTGGTCGTACAACTCTTCGCTGCCGTCGGCGTAACGGATGTAACGCCATCGCTGGCTACGAACCGAGTGGTTGTTGCGACCGTGGGTGGTAATCACCGGCCGGTCCCATGCGGCAGTCGGATCGCTCAGCAACGGCCTGAGGCTCTTGCCTTCGAGGTGCTCGCCGACCGGCAGCCCACAGAGATCGGCCAGGGTCGGATAGAGGTCCAACAGACTGACGGTCCGTTCGCACTGCGAGCCGGCGGTCGTGAGGCCCGGCACGATGAAGACCATCGGCACACGGCCCGCTTCTTCCCAGAGCGTGAATTTTCGCCAATGGTGCTTTTCACCCAGGTGCCATCCATGATCGGTCCAAAGAACGACGATCGTGTTCTTCGCATAGGGGCTCGCATCGAGTGCGTCCATCAGTCGGCCCAGTTGACCGTCGGCGTACGTGATGCTGGCCAGGTAGCCTTGGACGGCCTTCTCCCATTGCCCATGGGCCAACACCTTTGCATGATCGCCTTCGGGTCGGGCCATCCGCACTCCGGCCGGTGGGACGTCGTCCAGATCGTCTTGCTTGACCTTCGGCAGCACGATCTTTTCGAGCGGATAGGTTTCGAAGTATTTTTCAGGCACGTACCAGGGCAAATGCGGCCGGAACAGGCCGACGGCCAGGAAGAACGGCCGGTCGTGCTCTTGGCCGAGGAACTCGATGCCGAAGTCGGTCACGTGCGTGTCGCCCATCGCCTCATCGCCCACCTTGACCGGCCCCCAGTCGAAATGGGCCGTCTTGGGAATGCCGTTGACCGGCCGGACCTCGGGCAGCGGATCGGCCGGCCGGTTGAAGTAGACTTGCCACGACTGCGGATCCTGGAACCGGCCGTGGAAGATTTTGCCGCCGCCGTGAACCTTGTAGCCGGCCGCCATGAAGTGCTGCGGCAGCGTCACCGCGTCGGGTAGCTGCGGACGCCACGGGTTCGAGTTGTAGTAGACGCCCGAGGTCGACGGCCGAATGCCGCAGAGCAAACTGACTCGCGAGGGGTTGCAGGCGGGGGCCGAACAGTAGGCTCGGGTGAAGAACGTGCCGCGAGAAGCCAAACGATCGAGATTCGGAGTCTTCACGCCCGAATATCCGCCGAGAAACGTGGTCCAGTCGTTCAGATCGTCGACGGCAATGAACAGCACGTTGGGACGCGACGCCTCGGGCTCGGCCGCATCGGCCACGGAGATCGCGGCGGCCGAAAGCAGCAGACTAAAGAAATAGGCGGCAAAGCGTGGCATGGCGGTTCTTCCTTGGGGGGGAGGGAAGTCTACACGGCAAACGCATATTACCGTGTGCTCACCGCGCACGCAACCTGTCCGGAAATCCCTTACGTTACACACAAAACCCAAGCCCACCGACGAACGCAAGAACCGCCTACCAGCCCATCACGATGTTCGACTCGATCGCTTTGCGAGAGTCTTCCAGATCGGAGCCGGTCTGCTGCATGTAGAGCCGGATGGCATGGACCTTGTCGCCGGAGGCTTTGGCCAGGCAGTCCCGTGCGGCCGAGCAAGGATCCATGTCTCCACGGATTCCTAGTGCCGTCTTCGAAATGACCCAGGTATCGCGAGGCCGGCGCGTGATCCGCAACGGGACCTCGTTGGGGTAACTTTCCCGGACCACTTCCGTGGCGTTCGCTTCGTCTGCGGCCCAGGTGATCAGTATGTGCGAATCGGTCTCGATCTCGAATAGAGGCATGGAATGCAACTTCCTCCAAAGCAAGGGCGGAAACGGATGATACCCAGTCAATGCTACAGCCAAAGCCCTGCCGCGTCAATCCCCGCCAGCCATAGTGCCGCAAGACACCACCCCGTGTGACTATTCCCCGATGCAGTACAAAGCCTTGTCGCTACGGAGGAACAATTGGCCGTTGCTGATCAATGGTGTGGCGTTGAAGACACTTTCGTCGCCCAGTTGGTTCTTGGCAAGCACCTTGAACTCGCGCCCGGCTGCCAGTACCACGGTCCCGTCCGTACGGCTGACGGCATAGATCTTGCCGTCGGCGAGCACGACCGACGCATAAACCTTGGCGCTGCCGCCGGAGACGTCCAGCCGCTCTTTGTAGATCTGCTCGCCCGTCTTGGCGTCCAAACAGACGGCATAGGCCCTGTCGTCGACCCAATAGAGCAATCCCTCGTGAATCAACGGGCTGGGGACCTGCGAACAGATTCGCTGTTCCCAGAGCAGGTGGGTGTCGGTCACATCACCTCGGCCGCCGGCTCGCACAGCAATGGTCAAACGCTCTCGGCTGCTCGAAATATAGACGATGTCCTGATCGACAACGACGATCGGACAGACGTAGTCATTTGCACTGGCACACTCCCAGAGTTGCTCGCCACTTGCCGGATCCAGTCCCAACACTTTGCCCTTCGTGCTGACGACCAATTCCTGCTTGCCGCCGGGCAGGTCGACCAGCGCGGGCGTGCTCCAGGATTCGATGATTTCCTTGGTCTGCCAGACCTGTTGGCCGGTCTTCTTGTTCAACGCCACGATCGACTCGCTTTCGATGCTTGCGTTGACGATCAGCAGATCACCGGCAAGGATCGGCGAATTGGCCGAGCCCCAAATGTGGGTCTCCCCACCGACACTGGCGCTCCAGATCCTGTCGCCGTTGTCGACCTTCCGTGCCCAAACGCCCGAGCGGCCGAAGAAGCAGTAGACCGCCTCGCCGTCGGTAACCGGTGTGCTGGAAGCGTAGCCGTGCAGGGCGATCCCGCTTTCGTACTCCTCCTCGGGCAGCCGAGGCATACTCAGCCGGTTCCAAAGAATCTTGCCGGTCGTCCGATCGATGCACAGGGTATGGTGCCGCAGATCCTCTTGCTCACCCGGCTCGTCCGCATCCACTCCGTAGCCGCTGTAACAGGTCAGAAAGAGTTTGTCCCCCAGCACGATCGGGCTGGAACTGCCGAAACCGGGCAACGGGGTCTTCCACACGACATTTTCCTCTGCACTCCAAGTGGCCGGCAGCGGCGCGTCGGTCGCAACACCCGTCCCTTGCGGCCCACGGTAGCGAAGCCAATCGGCCGCGTCGGCCAAGGAAGCGGCGGCAAGCAGCGCGACCGAAAGCGAAGCGATCGTCAGACAGCGACACAACGGGTCTCTCAGCATGGAATCATCCTCTCGCGGACAAAAAGGGGGGAGTCGAAACAGATCGGGTGTGTTTGGGCGGGCGAACCGGGCCGCCACGGGCAGGACGCAGACGCCTCAGGCAATATGAATTATAGCGTGCAGGAGGACCGCTTGTCCAGCACACAATCGCACGGCCCGGACGGAGGGGGATTTGCCGTGATCGGCTGGGCGTTAAACGACTGTACCACAACGGTTTCAGATGCTTACCGTGCAACGAAGTGGCGCTGTCCAACTAGAACCGAACGATCACGTCGCACGCCAGCGTGATCTGATCGCGGCGGCGTCCGTCGACGAATGGGCGGAAATTGCCGTTGTCGACCCAGTCGACACGGAATTCAGGACGCACGGTGATATGCTCCTCCGGCCTCCAGTTGAATCCCGCGGTGGCTTCGAAATAGTCGCCCGGTTGCCGCGTGAGAATCCTCGTCGCGTCTTCGTCCCGGAACCATTCGTAACGCACGCCGAAATCGCACTTGCAGTTGATCCGGTAGAACAGATACTGATTCACGCCGAACCAATCGGCGTCCCGTGTGCCGCGGGCGGCCCCGAATTCGTCGAATCCATGATCGTACTGCGCGACGTACCGAAATCGCTCGTCGAGTTGATGTTGCACGACGAGGCTGAACATCGAGCGGAAGTTGGTGTTTCGCGGCGGGTCGTCCTGCTCGCGTCCTCCAACGAATCCGTAGGCGATCGAGGTCCGTCCGTCCTCGCTCGTGAAGTTGATTCCGGCAATGAAACTCGAGTCGTTGTTGTTGTCGCTCCAATTGTCCCAACCCCGGGTCATGCCGGCATGGAACGTCATGCGCCCTAGTTGCTTCGAAGCGACGAATCCGGTGTGGGTGATCGGCTCGCCATATTGCAAGGCGTAGCTGTGCGAATAGAAGAAGTTCTCGGCGGCCGGAACGGTTTCATATCCCACCAGCGAGTAGAAGTGTCCCAGTTTCAACGACAGGCCGTTACCCCAGGGCGCGAACACTTCCATATAGAGTTGCGGCATCGCCAGGCCGTATCGGTCGAGGTTCCAGCGGTCGGAAAAGTCCTCGTGCGTTTCCAGTCCGCGTGAGGTCGCAAAAGTGGCGTCGGTCCCGAAAAGCAGATCCACTTGGCCGCCGATGTCCCAACTACAACCCGATCGGTCGACCGGTTTCTCCAGCAGCACGTAGATCTGGTTCATCTGGTACTGGTTCGACTGGTTATTGAAACCGACCGGAAAGTTCAGGTTGTTCCTCGGGCCGTTGGCGTTGAGCGTGTATCCTTGAGAGATCCAGCCGTCGTAGACGATCTTCTCGAGCAGTGATCCGCCGTGTCGGTCCGTCCTTTGGCATGCTTCTGTAAAGCTGTCATCGCCATAGGTCACCTCCGCCTGAGTGTCGAACAGCAAGTGCTCCGGCGGCAGACCATTTTGCTCAGAAAAGGTTCCCGGCAGTGTTGACGGAGCCTGGCCCGCGGGATGCGGCGGCGCGGGCAGCGGTTCGTCGGTGAATGGGCTCTCGTCCTGAAAGCCTCCGAGAACCACCTTTCCGTCATCCCCGGGGATATCGCTGGCAAAGACCATGCCGTCATCGGATGCCTCGACATCGCTCGGCAGCGAGGACGGCCGATCTGCCATGTTTTCCTGAAAGCTCACCTGCTGCACGGGATTCGCGACGTCGTCGGCCCAGACGAAATCGGCCGGGTCCGACGGGCCGGCGGCGACGATCAACAGAGCCAGGATGCCCAAAGGGTCAGCCATGACGGCCTCCTTGGTAGTCGAATGGGTCTTCGGTAGTCAGCTCAACGGCCAGCGGTGCCGGGCAACGATGAGAGGGGCAGTATGGCAGCCAGGAAACGGTCGGCCCGAGCCGCCACTGAGCCGCTTGTGGCTGAACTACGGCGTACCACCCGACTGCGCGGTCCCACCGGCCGATCCTCGGCGTCGGGAACCCCTGGATATCCCCTTCGGCAATCAGCCCCAAGGAAGTCTATGCTTTTTGGGTAAGATTTTCCGATTATTCCGGCAATTCCCAGGGCTTCCGCCGGATTTTGGTGTCACAGCGGCCCGCCGGAAGAAGAGTCGAGAAGAAGATTGGCCCTCCACTTTTCACTCGATACACTATCAAATGAACTGAAACCATGTACAGTTCGTAGTTTTCTACAGAGCAGGACGCAGCTCTTTTCTTGCCCCGCCTTTTCCTCTTTCTTTTGCGTGCGTGCGAGCACACACCCTACTTCTTCAACTGCACGATGCGGAAGTCATCGAAGCGGATCCAGTGCTGGGCGTCCTTCGGGCCGTGGTAGCATTGCAGACTGACTTTGTCGTTGCCCGGCGGCGGCAAAGGCTTGGTCGCGACCGTCTTGAATTCTCCCTTGCCCTCGGGCCGAAATTGGGCGGTGAGGCCGTCGGCCGCGACGATCAGCCGAAGCTGGACCGTCTTGCTTGCCATGGGAACCTTGCCCGGGATGATGTACAGCTTGCCGTCGATGCGTTCCTTGACGAGTTTGAAGATCGGTTTGTCGTCGCGATACCAGGTGATGCCGGCCTGCTCGTATTGCTCGGTCGGCTCGGTCGTACTGGTGATGGTCACGTCGATGGCGAACGTCCCCCGGCTGCGATCGGGTGCCCCGCGAAGCAACGCGTTCTTGACCGTCCCGGCCAAGCCCGGTTCGACGCGGATCTCCAGGGCGTCGTCCTTGATCCGCCAGGCGTCGGGATTCTCGCGCAGCCAGGACCAACCGTCGGCCAACTTGCCCTCGAACCGATCCTCGAAGATCGGGCGCGGCTCGGCAGCCGACAGCGATGCCCCAAAAAGAAACATGCTGAAAAGCGACAACAGGACAAACATCGAAAGAGTGCATTTCATGGTTTCGCTCCTGAAAGAACAGAGTTGAGAAA
>JAZFUB010000407.1:0-3442 GCA_036447015.1 Thermoguttaceae bacterium
TGGCGAGACGCCAGTGGCACGCTGCGACAATTCCGATTATGCCGAATATAGGGGAAAAACGCAAGCGGAAGTGCTCAAACGGGGTGTTCGATAAGTTCCCATTGCCGATCCAGACGTTTTCCGGAGATTCGGATCGACGTGCCCAACTTCTGGGCGAAGAGCGAGACGCGATATTCCTCGAGCATCCAACGCATCTCGGCCAGATGCTCGTCGTGGCGTCGCATTTCCTCGTGCCGGATCGCACACTGCCGATACGCATCCCAGCGAGCCCGGACCTCTTCGCAGGCGGCCCGGTCGCGCTGGGGGCTTCCGCTTCGGAGACCGTCGAGCCGATAGCAGATGGCGCGGAAGTATCGCGGATAGTGCTGCAACCAGTGCCAGGGGGTCGTGCTGAGAAAATCAGGCAAGGTCAACTGCTCGAGTTGTGCCCGCATGTCGGCGACCGCGTACTGCCATCGTGGCGACTTGGCCTGATCGAGTGCCAGCCTTGCCGCATGATACGCCTCGAACAACGACGGCACCAACAGCGACACTTCTTGGACGGCCGCACCGATTCGCTGTGTTGCTTGCTCAATGACGGCATCAAACTCCGCACGAGATCGTGGAATATCGGTCGACGGTTCCATGGCGCGCGACGCGATCAGTGCGGCGAGGTTCCGTCTCAAGTCGAAATCGCGCAGCGAGGCCGCATGGAGCGACATCTGTTCCAGGCCGGGAAGCCAGCCGACCTGCGATTGCAACTCGCGCCGGGTGGCAAGGCAGAACAGCCGGGCAATACCGCGCCGGGTTTCTCGCGTCGCCTGTTCGATGGAATCCGACAACCGCAAGGAAACCGAGTCGCCCCGATCGACCAACATGGGAAAGCCGGTCAGCATTCGCGTGCCGTGGGGAACGGACACGCGCTCGGGCAGTTCGTCCGTGTCAAGAAAATCCCAGTCGGTCAGCCCGTCGCGGCTGAACTTCGACTCGGCGGCGGCCGCAAGCGTTTCGGCCAGTTCGCCTCCGACCTGTTTGCGCAGTTCGTCGAGATCGCGGCCCGAGGCGATCGGCTCGTTGTCGGCATCGACGACTCGAATGTTCATCTGCAATTCCCGCGGCAGGCTGTCGAGCTGAAAGTCCTGGGGACGAATCCTCTGCCCGCACTCGCGACTCAAGGCGTCGGCCACGGCCCTGAGCATATCGCCTTCGCCGTGGCGGAGCACCGGCGTGATCCGCGCGGCCATGTCGGGGGCGGGCACGAGAAGTCGTCTGAGCGGCTTGGGTAACGACTTGATCAGGGCCGTGACCTTTTGCCGCATCAGCCCGGGCACGAGCCAATCGGGACGCCCGGGGTCGAGACTCCCCAACTGCTCCAGGGGCACGATCAGATGGATGCCGTCGTCGTCGCTGCCCGGCTCGAATTCGTAGTCGACGGCAAGTTGCGTCGAGCAGGCATCGATCGCATCGGGATAGTCGGCCGGATCGACCGCCGCTTGGTCTTCGTCCTGCACGAGATCCGCCTTGCTGTAGAACAGGATGCGAGGATCTTCCCGTTCGGCCTTCTTGCGCCACTTGTCGAGCCGGGCCGCATCGAACACGTCGTCGGGCAGACGCTTGTCGAAGAACTCGATCTGCGCCCAGAGACCGCTCAACAGGTCGTGTCGACGCAACTTCTTCTGCAGCCGCTCCATTTCGACGACCAGTTCACGATTGTGTTCGAAGAACGGAGCGTTGGTGCGCAACTCGCCGTCGACCAGTCCGTGCCGAATGAGCAATTCGCGCGCGGTGGTCGGATCGATCGGCCCCAGGGCCACGTGCCGGCGCGGCACGACGATCAGCCCGAAGAGCGACACGCGCTCGAACGCCATGGCCGAGCCGCTTTTCGCGTTCCAGTGCGGTTCGCTGAAGGAGCGATTGACGAGATGGCCGGCGATCGGTTCGATCCACTGGGGGTTGATTCTCGCCGAGCATCGCAGATATCGCCGGCCCGTCTCGAGCAGTTCGGCCGCCATGATCCATTTCGGCTTCTTCGAGAAGACCGTCGAGCCGGGCCAAAGGTGGAACTTCGTGCCGCCGGCCGCCGTGTACTCGTAGTTGCCCGTGCGATTGGCCACGTTCGCGAGCACGCCGCTGAGGATCGCCCGATGGATCGGTTCGTACTCGTTCTTTCGGCCATGCCGCTCCAGGCCGGCCTGGTCGGCCAGTTGCAAGAGTTGCCGGTGGATGTCAACCCATTCGCGCATCCGGTTGTAGTTGAGAAAGTTCTGTCGACATGCCCGGCGTAGCTGGTTGCGTGAGAGCTTTTTCCTGAGCCCGTGATAGAAATCCCAGAGATTCAGGTACGTCAGGAAGTCGGACTCTTCGTGGATGAACTTGGCATGGGCCGTGTCGGCGGCCTGCTGTTTGTCGATCGGTCGTTCGCGTGGGTCGCGGACTTCCAAGGCCGACGCGATAATCAACACCTCGCTAAGGCATCCCTCCTCGTCGCCGGCGAAAATCATCCGCCCGATTCGCGGATCGACCGGCAATGCGGCCAGCCGGCGTCCCAGCGGCGTCAGCTCCTTACGTTTGTCGACAGCCTTCAACTCGAACAGCGTCTTGTAACCGTCGCGAATCGTGGCCGTTTTGGGCGGATCGAGAAAAGGAAAACGTTCCAGGTCGCCCAGTCGCAGTGCCCTAGCCTGCAAGATGACCGATGCGAGGTTGCTTCGTTGGATTTCCGGCATCGTAAAGCGGTCTCGCCGCTCGAAATCCTCCTCGCTGTAGAGCCGCACGCAAATGCCCGGCCCCACGCGCCCGCAACGCCCCTTTCGCTGATCGGCCGATGCCCGGGAGATCGCCTCGATCGGCAGCCGTTGCGTCTTCGAGCGGGCCGAATAGCGGCTGATTCGTGCCGTGCCCGGGTCGATCACATAGCGAATGCCGGGCACCGTCAACGACGATTCGGCGACGTTCGTGGCAATGACGATCCGCCGCCGGCCATGGGGTCGAAAGATACGCTGTTGCTCGCTGCCGGGCAGACGCGCATAGAGCGGCAAAATCTCCGTCTGTCGACCGGGGCTGTCGCCCGGCAGCATGCGACCGCGCAGGGCCTTGGCCGTCTCGTGGATGTCGCGTTCCGTGGGCATGAAGATCAGCATGTCGCCGTTGTCGATCCGAGCGAGTTCTTCCACGGCACCGAGCACGCCGGCAGTGAGATCATCGCAGGGCCAATCGGCATCCTCTTCGTCCTCATCCTCCGCGACCAACGGACAGTAACGCACCTCGACCGGATAGACCCGCCCGCTCACTTCGATGATGGGGACGCAGCTCTTTTGGGAAGCAAAATGTTCGGCGAACCGCTGGGCATCGATCGTTGCCGACGTGATGATCAGCTTCAGGTCCGGGCGACTGGGCAGGAGACGTTTGAGCAGGCCGATCAGGAAATCGATATTCAGCGACCGCTCGTGGGCTTCGTCGATGA
>JAZFUB010000408.1:0-4432 GCA_036447015.1 Thermoguttaceae bacterium
GAAGAGGCGACCGACAAAGCGACTGAAGAGGCCCCTGAAAAGGCCACTGAAGAGGTGACCGAAGAGGCGACCGACAAAGCGACTGAAGAGGCCACTGAAGAGGTGACCGACAAAGCGACTGAAGAGGCCACTGAAGAAGCGACTGAAGTGGCCACTGAAGAGGTAACCGAAGAGGTGACCAAAGAGGCCGTTCCAGAGGAAACCGATTCCGAGCCCGAGGAGTCGGTCGAAGATTCCAAGGACACCATGGTGCTTGCTGAAGGCAGTGCGACCACGGATGAAGAAAAGGAATCGGAAACGTAAACAGAGCATCCGCCGGAAAAGAGTAAGTGAAACCGGTCGTTTTACAAACATGTTTTCAGAGGGAGAGCATGATGGTGTAAGGCAGACGATTGAAGCGTGACGGCCGGAGCAGTCGGCCGTCAAAGTTCGAAAGGGAGTGGCCTGGTGCCGATCCGCATCTACGCATTAGCGAAACAACTGAAGCTCGACAGCAAGGTCTTGGCCGATATCTGTACCAAAGCAGGCATCACGGGGAAGGGGTCTGCGCTGGCCAGTCTGTCCGATGACGAAGTGACCAAGGTCAACGCCTACATCGAAGCGGGAAAATCGAAGCGAACGGCCGCTTCCGCCTTGGGTGATCCCTCGGCTGCCGAGGCTTCGGTCTCCAAGAATTTTCGGCGCGAAGATTACATTGCACCGACCGCCGCCAGCGGTGGCGGCGAAAAGATCCGCGTCTTGGATGCCAAGCCCAAGAAGAAAGCGCCGCAACCCCGGGAGACGGCAAAGCCCGAGGTCGTTGCCGAAGCGCCCAGCGATGCACAAGAGCCTGTCGCGCCGGTTGCCCCCGGGATATCCGTCGAGCCGGTCGAACTCGCCGAGTCGGTCGAGCCGGCCGAACCCGTCAAGCCGATCGAGCCTGCCGAGCCCGTCAGGCCGGCGGTCGAGCCCAGCAGATTCTCCAAACTCAAGAACCTCATCCTGTCGAAGAAGGCGGCCAAGTCGGGCAAGGTGGTCCAGCCGGAGAAGCCGGACAAGCAAGCACCGTCGATCAAGTTGGCTCCGATGCCCACGGCCAAGATGCCGCCGAAGAAAGCGAAGGCCGACGAACCGGCCCCTCAGAAACCCGATATCAGGCTCCCGCCGGACGCAATCCGTGCAAGCGCGGCCGGCACAGAGCCCCTCTCGGAACACCTTCGCAAACACGAAAAGAAGAAGGCCCAGGCAGACAAGAAGAAGTCGGCGAAGCCCAAGACATCCGGGGAAGCAAAGTCCCTCGGCGAGATGCCAACAAGCACTCCCGAACGAGGGCGACGCGGTGCTCGAACGGGCGAGGGCACGGAAAAAGGCAAGATGGCCCTGGGAGGACGCGAAGCGCGTCAACTCAAGCGAAAGCGCGGAACCGGCGCCCGCCGCGGGCGCGGGAAGGACGACGAGCGTCCGATGACCCGACGTCGGACTCGTATCCGACGAACCGGAACCAATACGGCGGCCCCTCGGAAGACCAACGTTGTGGTCGAGTTGCCCTGCACGGTCCGCACCTTCTCCGAGGCCATCGGCGTGTCGGCGTCGACCGTGGTGGGTGAGTTGATGAAACTCGGCACCATGGCCAACATCAACGCCAATCTCGATGCCGAACTGGCCGAACTGCTGGCCGAGGCAATGGACGTCGAGGTCGATTTCCGCCGGCCGGTCGCCTTGGAAGACAAACTGCTGCAGGAACTTCAACAGGAAGACGCCCCGGAAACTCTCGAACCGCGCCCTCCGATCGTGACGTTCCTCGGGCATGTCGATCATGGGAAGACCTCGCTGTTGGATCGCATTATCGGGATCGACGTCGTCTCGGGCGAAAAGGGTGGAATTACGCAACACATTCGGGCCTATCGCGTCGAGAAAGAGGGCCGTTCGATCGCGTTCGTCGATACCCCGGGCCACGAAGCATTCACCGAGATGCGTGCCCGCGGGGCCAACGTAACCGACATCGCCGTGTTGGTCGTGGCGGCCGACGACGGTGTGATGCCTCAGACCGAAGAAGCGATCAGCCATGCCAGGGCCGCCGGCGTGCCGATCGTCGTGGCACTGAACAAGATCGATCTGCCGGGCGTGACCACGGAAAGATCGTTCCAGCAACTTGCGGAAAACGATCTTCTGCCGAGCGAATGGGGAGGAGACGTCGAGGTGATCAAGACCAGCGCCGCGACGGGCGAGGGGATCGACGAGTTGCTCGATACGCTGCTTACGGTGGCCGAGTTGCACGAATACTCCGCCAATCCGAACCGGCCCGGCATCGGCACCTGCATCGAGGTGGAGTTGCATGAAGGGCGCGGCGTGGTGGCGAAGCTACTGACGCAACGAGGGACGTTGCACGTCGGCGACATCATCGTCTGCGGCGCTGCCTACGGCCGCATCAAGGCGATGTACGATACACTCGACATGAACAAACGGCACAAAGAGGCCGGGCCTTCCATGCCGGTGAACGTGACCGGATTGAATATCCCCCCCGGCGCCGGCGACCACTTCTACGTGCTGGACGACATCTCGGCGGCACGCCACCTGGCCGAACAGCGGGCCGCCGAAGCCCGCGAGAAGCATCTTGTCGGAGGCCGGCCGCACGTCACGTTGGAAAATCTCTTCGAACGGCTCGGCGAGGCGGAAATCCAGACGCTCAACATCATTCTCAGGGCCGACGTTCGTGGGTCGATCGAGGCCATCCAGAAGGAGCTTACCAAGCTGGAGCATCCGGAAGTCCAGATCAAGATTCTTCAGGCCAGCGTGGGTGGAATCACCGAAGCCGACGTCCATCTGGCCGATGCCTCGGACGCCGTGATCATCGGTTTCAGCGTGGTACCCGACGAAGGGGCCCGGTCACTGGCCGATGAGCGAGGCGTGCAGATCCGCCGCTACGACATCATCTACCAGGTGACCGAAGATCTCCGGGACGCGTTGGAAGGCATGCTCAAGCCCGAGAAACAGGAAAAAGACCTCGGCCGCGCACTGGTCCAGCGGATCTTCCAGATCAGCCGCCTCGGGTCGATCGCCGGTTGCCGCGTGCTGGCCGGCACGATCGAGCGCGATGCCCGGATCCGCGTGATCCGCGAAAGCCGTGTGATCGGCGACTACAAGCTCGATTCGTTGCGGCGCGTGAAAGACGACGTCCGCGACGTGCGTGAAGGGTTCGAGTGCGGCATCAAGCTGGTCGGGTTCAACGACCTGAAGGAAGGCGACGTTCTAGAGGCCTACAAGATCGAAGAGATTCGTCGGACCTTCGAAAGCGAGGTTACCGTCTGAGATGTCGTCCCGACGAGTTCAAAAGGTAGCCGCCGCGATTCGCGAGGTTGTCAGCATGGCTATTCTCGCCGACCTGAACGATCCACGTGTGCGCGACGTGACCGTCACCTACGTGGAAGTCTCGGGCGATCTGCGCGCGGCCAAGGTCCACGTCTCGGTGATGGGGGACGAGACACACCAGGAACTGAGCCTTCGAGGATTGCAGAATGCGGCCGGATTCCTGCAAGCGAAGATCGCCAAGGGGATCGATCTGAGGTACACGCCGCGGCTGAACTTCATCCTCGACCAGGGCGTGAAACGGTCGATCGAAATTTCGAAAATCCTCAAAGAGGTTCTGCCGGAATCCCCAGCGCCGGAATCCCACTCGCTGGAATCGACGGAGCCGGACAATAGCAACATTCACGACGATAACGACTCTCAAGAGTAATTCTTATGGCATCCTCCAGTCGCACCACGCAGTTCGCCAAGCTCGCGAAGGTTCTCAAGAAGCAGCATTACAAGCCGGTGACTTCCGATCCCGAGCGACCCGTGCTGGAGCACCTTCTGCTGGCCTGCTGCTTGGAGAATGCCCACTATGATGTGGCCAGTGAAGCCTATGCGGCCGTGGACCATACGTTCTTCGACTTCAACGAGGTCCGCGTGACGTCGGTCTCGGAACTTTCGGAAATCTTCGCCCGGTTGCCCGACCCCCGAGAGGCCGCCAATCGAGTCAAGCGTGTCCTGCAGTCGATTTTCGAGGAGTCCTATTCTTTCGATCTGGAAGACTACCGCAAGAAGAATCTCGGCCCGACCATAAAGTGGATGAAGCAACTCGACGGGACGACGAACTTCGTCGTCTCGTACGTCGTCCAGGCGGCCCTGGGAGGACACGCGATTCCCGTCGATGCCGGCACCTTGGCCGTCCTGCGGCTGGTCGACTTGATTTCGGACAAGGACGTCAAAGTGGGAGCGGCACCGGGTCTGGAACGGGCCATCGCCAAGGCCAAGGGAGTCGAGTTCGGCTCCGTGTTGCACCAACTCGGTGCCGACTTCACGGCCAACCCCTATTCCCCGGCCGTGCGAAAGATCCTCCTGGAAATCAATCCGAACATCAAGGATCAACTTCCCAAACGCCGGGCACGCAAGCGGCCACAAGAGCCCCAAT
>JAZFUB010000409.1:0-13335 GCA_036447015.1 Thermoguttaceae bacterium
ATCGTCGACGAGATTCCCGTCTTGTTGGCCGATGAGGCGATCCCCTTGCAGCAGTTTGGCTAGTTGCCATGGCCGAAAAGACCATATTCAAGAAGATCATCGACCGGGAGATCCCTGCCACGATCGTTTACGAGGATGATCTCTGCCTGGCGTTCGAAGACATCAACCCCCAGGCACCCATCCACGTGATCGTCATCCCCAAGAAGGAGGTCGTCTCGGTCGACGATCTGGGCGACGAAGACGAACTGATGGCCGGGCACCTCCTGATCGCGATCCGGAAGATCGCCACCAAATTGGGCCTCTCGGCCGGGTACCGCGTGGTGACGAATTGCGGTCCGGCAGCCGGCCAGGAAGTCATGCATCTGCATTTTCATCTGCTCGCCGGGCGTAAGTTCTCGTGGCCGCCCGGATAGACTGCGGCGACAGTAGTGCAAGATGCCCCACCAAGAGCATTTTTTCCTTTAGCCCCTTTTCAGAGCACCAAAGCCTAGCTACAATGTGAGCATTGACATCGGTTGTCTGCTCGGTGAATGGGGGCTCGAAAATGGCTACGCCCAGGCTGGTCTGTCGCTATCCGCGTCGGGGCGAGCGGATCGCGCCGAACACCCTGCGCGAGTTCCTGATGGATCCGATTCCGCGACGTTTACGCGGACCATCGGACGCCGATCGGTTGAACCTCTGCGACCTGGACGAGACGGTCTGGGAGCGTTTTTCCGACGAGGTGATTGGCGAACTTGCCAAGAGGATCGTCGATCGGGTGGCCGCCCATCAGGTACGCAAGGTCTTTCAGCATCGCCATTTCCCACGACCCGCGCCGGGTATCCGACTCGAAGACCTTCAACTGGAGAATCGAACCCGACGCTGTCTCGCAAAAGAAGGGTTCGAGGACAATCCCGAGTTGCTCGGTGACCATACGATCGGACAGATCATGGCCATCCGAGCGTTTGGCCCTCGATGTCTGGTCGATCTGCTGTCCGCCTTGGAGTCGAACGGATCCCGGGGACAACTTGGCGGGGTGGCCGGCACGCCGGGTGGCGAATTGTCGGAAGTTTTGACCGAGGAGGCCCGGCGGATGCTTGCACTGCCGAGCCCGGGCATGGTGCGCCCAGGGGATCCTCGTTTTGCAGACCGGATCGTCGCCGTCGACATCGAGGCACGCTCTGCCAAGGACTTGGCCGAGCGAGTGATCGCGCGGACGCAAGACCCGCCCGACACGCCCTACGTGGTCGAGCAGATGCGTCAATTGTGCGACCAGATCGAAGGGATGCCCAAATTGACGCTGGAGCGCGAGTTGATCGAGATCTTCGGGTCGACCACCTACGAGCGCAATCGTCGGATTCTCATCGGCTATTACGGCTGGGAGGACGGTCGGCAGCACACGTTGACCGAGATCGGCACCCAATTCGGCATTACCCGGGAACGGGTCCGTCAGGTATGCGCGAAGCTGACGAAGAAGCGTAAGGGCATCAAGAAGATCTTGGCTCCGGTAATGGATCGTGCGTTGGCGATGATCGAGAGGCGGTTGCCCTGTTCGGTGGCCGAGTTGGAGGCCGAACTGGCGACCAAGTCGCTGACGGCCGTTTCCCTGCCTTTGGAAAGCATCGCCAAAGGCGCCAAACTGCTCGGGCGGGCGGTCGCCTTCAAGATCGTCAAGGTGGACGGCGGCAAACTGGCGGTCCGAGCGCAGCAGATCGCCGCTGTTGCGGCGGCCGTCGATCTGGCGAAGAAAGAAGTCTATTTCCACGGACTGGCCACCGTCGATCAGATCGATCGGGCAACTTCCGAGAAGTTTCCCGGCATTTCGCAGCCGAAGTTGGTCCGGCAGATCCTCCAGTTGATCGACGGTTTCTCTTGGTTGGACGAGCGATCGGGTTGGTTCCGGATCAAGACGATCGTCAAGCACGGGCTGCCCAAAGCAATCGACAAGATCTTGTCCGTGGCCGACGACGTGACGGTGACTCAGATGCGCGAGGCCATGGGCCGCAACCGCCGACTCTGGAAAGAGCCACCCCCGGCAAACGTGTTGCTGGAGTTTTGCCGCCAGATGCCCAGCGTACGCGTTCAGGGTAATCGGGTGATTGCCGAGACGCCTCGCGACTGGGAGGAGATACTCACCGGCGTCGAGGCGACACTCGTTCGTGTGCTGAAGGAACACGGCCCGGTAATGGAACGGGGCGCCATGGAGGATCTCTGCGTGGCAGGCGGGATGAATCGATTCAGCTTCCATGCGTTCGTCTCCTGGTCGCCGGTGATCGCACAGTTCGGCCACAGCATCTATGGGTTGTTGGGTACCGAGGTGACGGGCGTGGAAATCAGGGCGTTGATGGCCCAGCGCCGCGCCAAGCGCCTGACCCATCGGGTGCTCGACGACCATGGATGGACCGACGACGGCAAGGTGTGGCTTGCCTACCGGCTCTCGAAGGCCGCGAGCACCTACGCGGTGATTACCATTCCGGCGGCATTGAAGAAAGTGGTTCAAGGTCGATTCGAACTCCTTGGAACGGACGGAAAGCCGATCGGCACGCTGGCGACCAAGGACGGCCGGGCCTGGGGCCTGGGGGCGCTGATGCGGCAGCGCGAGGCCCAAGTCGGCGACTACGTGGTCGTTACGTTGGATTTGCAGCAACGAACGGCCGTCGTGACGCTGGGCGAAGACTTGCTGAAAGAATGAAGTTGCATGAAACTCCCGCCCGAAGGTGCTCGATGGCTGATTGCCGTACGATGGCTGGCGTGCGTGTCGGTCGTCGTGGTGATCTGGACGACCTCGTCGCTGATGGGCGTCCTGCACAATCCGGCGCCGCTGTACCTGGTGGCGGCAACCCTGGCCGGTTACAACTTGTTGTTCGTCCTGGGGCAGCGTTTTCTCCCCGGCGACAACGAGAGCGCCGAGCGGAGTATCTTCTGGCAGATCTCGTTGGATCTGGTGGCGCTGACGCTCCTGCTGTACTTCTCGAACATGTCGCGCAATCCGTTCCTGGTCTATTTCGTGTTTCACATGATTATCGCGGGAATGTATTTGCGCGGGATGGCACCCTATTTCTTCGCGGGAATGTCGTCGGTCCTGGTGGGTGCGGTCTTGTTGTTGGAACACCTGCAGTGGATTCCCGTCTTCCCACTGCATTTTCCCTCCGATCCGCCGGAGGGAGTCCGTTTGGACGGCTTGAACCTGCTGGGGGTCTTCGTGGCCGTGGCCAGCGCGTTATGGATTACCGTCTACTTCACCATTTCCATCCGCCGCTACGTGGATCGGGCTCATGCCGAAATCCGGCAGAAAGAGAAGATGCTCGGCATCGGCCAGCTCGTGGCGGGCATTGCCCATCAGATCGCCAATCCGTTGGACGGCGTGCAGAACTGCCTGCGGCTGATCGGCGAGAAAGTGAAGGACGATGCCCGGCTGACCGACTACGTCCAGATGATGGCCGAGGCACTGCAACGGATCGAACGAACGGCCAAGCGGGTCCAGGCGTTTGCCCGCCCACACGGCATCACGCTTCGAAGCACCGATGTGAACGGAGCGGTCGAGGCCACGCTGCAAATGTTAGCAGCCAACCACAATCCCAACATCCGGGTCGAAACCGATCTGGGTGAGATTCCGCCGGTCCAAGGCGACCTCTACACGCTCCAGGAGGTCCTGTTCAACCTCTGCACGAACGCCCTGATCGCCATGCCCGACGGGGGAACGCTCACGTTGCACACCTACTCGCTGGGACGTTTCGACGAAGATCAGATGGGATCGGTGGCCATCGAGGTGATCGACACGGGCATAGGAATCCCACAGTCGCATATCGAGAAGGTCTTCGAACCCTTCTACACCACGCGGGGCGAATCGGGTGGCACGGGACTGGGCTTGGGGCTCTGCCGGATGCTGATCGCCGAGATGGGGGGACGAATCGAGGTCCGCAGTGTGCTGCGGCGGGGAACCACCTTCACCGTCATGCTCAATCCGGCCGATCCGACCGCGGAAAAGACGAACTCCGAATGAGGAAAGCGAAATCATCATGCGTATCTTGGTCGTTGACGACGAGAAAATCAAACGCGTTACCCTGGCCGACGATTTGACGACTCAGGGACACGACGTCGTGACGGCCGGCGACGGTGCCGAGGCACTCGAGACCCTCGGCCGCGAATCGTTCGACGTCGTGGTGACCGACCTGAAAATGCCTAACCTCGACGGCATCGAACTGTTGAAACAGATCAAGGCGGGGCCGCTCGCCGCCATGGAAGTCATCATGATGACCGCCTACGGCAGCATCCCCGTGGCCGTCGATGCCGTCAAACTCGGCGCGTTCGATTTCCTCACCAAACCGTTCCGCAACGAAGACGTCTTTCCGCTGTTGGCCAGGATCGAACGCAACCGACAATCGGTCGCCGAATCCGCGGAGCCCGGCGCCGAAGCCGGGGCCGCCGAGATCGAGACGGAAATCATCGGAAAGTCGGCCGGCATGGATCAGGTCCGACGGATGATTGCCATCTGCATCCGAAGCGACGCCAACGTGTTGCTGGTCGGCGAGACGGGCGTGGGCAAGGATCTGATCTCGATGGTCATTCACCGTTGCTCGCACCGCCACGGTTTCCCGTACATCAAAGTCGGATGCACCTTGTTCCCCCCGCAACTGATCGAAAGCGAACTGTACGGCCACGAGAAGGGCTCGTTCACCGGCGCCGAGCAGCAACGACGCGGCCGGTTCGATCTGGCCGAAGGCGGAACCCTCTACCTCGACGACGTCGACGACATCCGCCTCGAACAACAAGCCAAGCTGTTGCGAGCCATCGAAGAAAAAGTCTTCGAACGCGTCGGCGGAACGACCCTGATCAAGGCCGACGTACGCATTGTCGCCTCGACGAAGCGAAACTTGCTCGATAAAATCGGCGAAGGCACGTTTCGCGAAGACCTTTTCTATCGGCTCGACGTGTTGCGGATCAACATCCCCCCGCTACGCGACCGACGCGAAGACATCCCCGAACTGGCCGAGCATCTGCTGCGGCGAATCGCCCGGGACGGCTCGCACGAACTGGACCCCGACGCGCTGGATTCGTTGCAGCGGCACAACTGGCCGGGCAACGTCCGCGAGTTGTACCACACGCTGGAACGGGCATTTCTGATTGGATCCGGCCACATCACGGCCAATCTGATCGATACGACCGCCGCCCCGACCCGCACGACCGCCGGACGCGCCCTTCCAACCAATGACTTTCAGACTGCCATCCAGCAGACCGAGCACGATCTGTTGGCCAATGCGCTGAAGGCCAGCGGCGGAAACAAAACGGCCGCCGCTGCCGCACTGGGCATGAAACCCTCCACGTTTCGCGACAAACTCTCCAAGCACGGACTCGGATAGCTCGTCGCCCAGTGCCCCGAGTGTACCGGTGGCGACGTTTCGGCATGCCAAGTCAAATACGTGAAGCGATGGCAAATCAAATAAACCGGCCGATGGCCAGGCCGAGGAATAGGGCAACGATTCCTACGACGTTCTGTAGCAGCAGATTCCCGGCCGCCAGCAGCCAGAGCGAATTCTGCATCAGTCCGTGCGTTTCGTAGACGAAGGTCGAGAACGTCGTGAAAGCGCCCATGAATCCGATCAGAATCATTGCCCGGATCTCGCTGCTGATCGACAGTCGGGCTTCCATCATCGACCAGAGGATGCCGAAGACGAGACAGCCGACCAGGTTCACGCATGCGGTTGCCCAGGGAAAACTGCTCTCGGGAAATCGGTTCGCAACCAGGCCGGAAAGCCCATATCGGGCCAACGATCCCAGCGCGCCGGCGAAAGCGATCAGCAGCAGCTTTTGCAGTACCATCCGTATCCTCGGTAAACTTCGGTTCACTGGCTCCCGACGCCTTGAACCCGCATTCGCAGCCCATACAGGATCTTGCTGGCGGTGATCAGCAGGGTCTTTCCATCCTTGCCGCCGAAGCAGACGTTGGCCGTCCAACCGGTATCGATCGCGATGTGTTCGATCTGTTTGCCCGACGGATCGAACACGGTCACGCCCCGGCCGGTCAGATAGACGTTGCCGTCGCTGTCGATCGTCATGCCGTCGGAGCCCAGTTCGCAGAAGAGCCGCTTGCCCGTGAGCGAGCCGTCCGGCTGAACGTCGTAGGCGTAGGATTTCTTCGCACGAATGTCGGCCACGTAGAGCGTCTTGCCGTCGGGTGTGCCGATCAGGCCGTTGGGCTGCTCGAGATCGTCGGCCACGCGAACCAGTTTCTTGCGACCGGGGGCAAGGTAGTAGACGGCCTGGACGTCCTGCTCCTGCGGACCGCGATTCCAGTAGGGCCGTTTGTAGAGCGGGTCGGAGAAGTAGAGGCCGCCGTCGGGCCGAATCCAGATATCGTTCGGGCCGCCCAACAGCTTGCCCTGATAGTCCTTGATAACGACCGTCACTTTGCCGGCCGGATCGATCCGCCAGAGTTCGTTCTTCTCGTCGGCCGCGGCCCAAAGATTCCCCTGGGCATCGAAGCACAACCCGTTCGAGCGTCCGCAGGGCTGCTTGTAGGTCGTCAGTTTGCCGTCAATGCTCCATTTCAGGATCCGATCGTTCGGTTGGTCGGTAAAGAAGACGTTGCCCTGGGCATCGGCGGCCGGTCCTTCGGTGAACTTGAACCCATCGGCCAGTTGTTCGACCGTGGCGCCGGGCGCGATGACGGGGCTCTCGGCGTGGGCCGTTTCCAGGCCGGCCGGCAGGATCAGGGCCAGGGCCGTCAGGGTTGGGGCTGCCAGGGCGATCGAACGGTGCGATGACGTTTTCATGGTTGGTACTCCCTTGGGAATGGGGTGATGGATCGATCCAATTATGCCACACAAGGGCCGCGGCGTCCAATCCCGTGACTTTTCGCCGGATAGTCTCGGGTGGCGGACATGGGCAACGAAGGCATGGCAACTTGGCAGAGAAGAACGTACAATGGGGGGACTGCCGTGGAACTGCCCGATTGGCGTGTCCATCTGTTAGCCCGGTCGCCTGCGACCGGAAAGCCGGGGAATCCGCTGCATCATCCGGTCGCAGGCGACCGGGCTAACATCGATTCCGATCGCACCGCGCAAACATTCCCTATTCCGCTTAGTCTAGTCCCCACGCCAACACGGAGGACCGACAATGATCGACAGGACACGATTCTCGCGGCGAGCCTTGCTTGGGCGGATGGCGGCGACCGCCGGTAGTGCGGTTGCGATCCCTTACCTCATCCCCTCGGAGATCCTCTCGGCGCAGGGCAGACCGGGCGCGAACGATCGCGTGCAGATCGGCGTGATCGGTGCCGGGCTTCGCGGAAAGTATCTGATCAGCAACGTGCCGGACGAGGGTCGGGTGGCGGCGATCTG
Source organism: Thermoguttaceae bacterium (assembly GCA_036447015.1). Taxonomy (GTDB): domain Bacteria; phylum Planctomycetota; class Planctomycetia; order Pirellulales; family Thermoguttaceae; genus JAZFUB01. The sequence goes on from JAZFUB010000409.1 coordinate 7,320, forward strand.
CGATTTCTCGAACGATCGGATTGCTGCCACGTTGAAACTGGACTCCTCGGGCAAGCACGCCTTTCCCCCGAATCGCTTTCGCGAAAGGGATGCGGCCCGATGTGCAACGTATCAAGATTACCGTCGGCTGATCGACGAGGTCGCACTCGACGCCGTGATGATCGCCACGCCCGACCACCATCACATCCTGGCCGCCATGCTCGCCTGTCAGGCCGGCCTGGACATCTACGTCGAGAAGCCGCTTTCCGTTGCGATCGCCGAAGGCCGGGCATTGGTCAATGCGGTCGGGCGTCACCGGCGGGTCTGCCAGGTCGGCAGCCAACAGCGTTCGATGGAGATGAACCGTTTCGCTTGTCAGGCGGTTCGTGAAGGGCTGCTCGGGAAGATTTCGCACGTCCAGGTTCTCAACTACCCGGGCCCAATGCGCTACGAAGGCCTGCCCGAGGAACCGGTGCCCGAGGGACATGCGTGGGACCTGTTCTGCGGCCCCACGCCGTTGCGTCCATACAATCGCAAGCTCTGGGTGAAGGACGTTTTCAAGATCGACGGACGCTCGTGGCGTGGTTGGGACCTGTGGCGAAGCTATTCGGGACACCTGATGACCAACCACGGCGCACATGGGCTCGATCAAGTTCAATGGGCGTTGGGGATGGATCACACGGGCCCGGTCGAAATCTGGCCGCTGACGGAGGATTACCAGGGCGAAATGCGGTTCTGTCCGGTCGTTGCCCGATATGCCAACGGTATCGAGTTGCGATTCGATGCCTCAACGGGGGTTAGCGGCGTCGGAGGGCTCGTCCACGGCGAGCACGGCCGCATGGCGATCATGCGGAACGGCTTCCGCGCGGATCCGGCCGATCTGGTCACCGATCCTCCGGACCCGGCGGCCGCCGAGGTCTGGCAGGGTGTCGGCATTGTTGCCCGGCCACATATCCAGAACTGGCTCGACTGCATCAAGACCCGCGGCACCCCCAACGCGCCGATCGAAGTGGGCCACCGCAGCGTGACCGTATGCCATCTGGCCGGCATTGCTCGGGAACTGGGCAGAAAACTACGCTGGGACCCGGCCAAAGAGATCTTTCCCGACGACGCAGAGGCCAACGCACTACGCGACCGGCCAAGGCGGGCCGGGTTCGAGTTACCCGTCGACGTGTGACACGACAATCAATCACTCTAATCCGCCGGTCGCCATGGCATGGGGCCGTCCGGCTTGGGTTGCAGGAATTTGGCGTCGACCTGCTTGTACCAGGCGTGCAGTTTCTTCTTCATATCGGCCACCCGCTCGGGCATCTCGGCCGCCAGGTCGTTCTTCTCGCCGACGTCGCTTTCGAGATCGTACAGATGGGCGCGGCCGTCCTCGAAACGTTCGAGCAGTTTGTAGCGCCCCATGCGGATCGCTCCGCCCGGCATCCCGCCCTGGTTGCTGTAGTGCGGATAGTGCCAGTAGAGCGCCTCGCGGTCGAGCGAACTCCGGCCTTTCAACAGCGGCACGAGACTCTCGCCGTCGCGATGCTGCCGGGGCTTGGCCTCCAGGCCGGCAATGTCGAGGATCGTCGGATAGAAGTCGGTGCTGATGACCGGCACATCACAGGTGCTACCCGGCGAGGTGACGCCGGGCCATTTGATCATGTAGGGTTCTCGGATACCGCCCTCGTACAGCCATCCCTTGCCGCCACGAAGCGGAAGGTTGCTCGTCGGCGAGCCTTCCGACGTCGACAGCCCTCCGTTGTCCGACATGAACAGAACGATCGTGTTGTCGTCGATGCCCAACGCCTCGAGTCGGTCGAGCACCCGGCCGACGGCCCGATCCATCGACTCCATCATGGCCGCATAGGTGGCGTGGCATTGGCGGATACGAACCTCGCGCGGCCGGTCGGTCGGCAAGACTTGCTCCTCGCCGGCAAACTCCTCGGCCCCTGCATCGGCCAGTGCGGCCGCCTTCTTCTCGTACTTCTCGACCAGCGCCTTTGGTGCCCGAAGCGGCGTGTGGACGGAGTAGAACGAGAAATAGACCAGGAACGGACTGTCCTTTTCGTGAAACTTGTCGATGATGCTGCACGCGTCGCGCGAAAGCCGCTCGGGCAAATGCTCGCCGACCGGGCCGTCGGTGATCGTCGGCATGTAGTAGGGCGAGAAGTAGCCGCTCTTGAACGGCCCACCCGCACTATAGCCGGCCACGTTGATGTCGAAACCTCGTGCCCGGGGCCAGTATTCTTCCGAGGGCCCCAAGTGCCACTTGCCGAGAAAGGCCGTTTGGTAGCCGGCCCGTTTCAATGCGTCGGCCAAGGTGACCTCGTCAAGCGGCATGCGATCGTTCAACGGCGCCGGCAGAAACCGTCCCGGCCGCCTCCCGGAAAAGAAGTTCGTCGCATCGACCCGGCTGGGATACATGCCCGTCATGATGCTGTACCGCGTCGGGCTACAGACCGGGTTGGCCGCATACCCGTCGGTAAAACGCATCCCCTGCTCGGCGATCCGGTCGACGTTGGGCGTCTCGTAGAAGGTGGCCCGGTTATAGGCCCCGATGTCCATATAGCCAAGATCATCGACCAGAAAGAAGACGAAGTTCGGCCGCTCGGCCCGAGCTTCGATAAGCGATATGGAAGCAAGCAACACCAAACCAATTGCGGCGGCAATAAGTCGAGAGAATCGCATGAGGTTACTCCTGTTGGTTACGCGAGGGAAGGATCGGGAAAAAGGGAAGGAGGGGAAAAGGGAAATAAGAAAAACAAAACCGTCTTTCCCTTTTTCCCCATTTCCCTTTTTCCCAAAATCGTCCTTTTTCCGTCTTCCCTCCGACTACCCTTCTACAATCATCATTACCTGCTGGATCGCGTTGTGGCCCGACTTGGCGAACGGGCGGGGCATCGGCTGGGCGTTGCCGGCGGCGTCGATCGTGCGGCAACGAAGTTCGTATCGGCCCGGGGCCACGTCGTTCAATGCGACGGCCCAATGGGCGAGCGTGTAGGGCAACGGCCAGGTGCGGGGCTTGCCGGTGTCTGGGTCGATCTGGCTGGGAATCGGCGGCAACTTGCCCTCGGGAATCGCACTGCCCCAATGCTCCGGCGGGCCCAGTACCTCGACGTCCTGCCAATCGGCCTTGGTGAAGTACGGATCGTCGGCCGGCAGTGGTGCGCCTTCCGGATGCAACCAGACTTGCACCTTGCTCAGACCCGACACGCCGACCTGTGCCACACCCGTGATCGGAATCGGCTTTCCCATCTCGACCGTCGACGGCGCGTGGAGGAATCGGGCACACGTTTTCATCTTGCTGACCGTATCGTTATTCCAGCCCGCGTACGTGTCGTTCGCTTGGAACTCGTTCGTCAGCACGACATGCTGCAACCACTTGACACACTTGTTGCCGTACTCGCCCGGCACGAGCATCCGTACCGGCGCGCCGGCCTTGCTCGAAAGCCATTGGCCGTTGAACTTGTAGCATAGAATCACCGGATGCTCGCCGGGCGGATCTTCCAGCACGCGGCCGATCGGCAGGGAACTCCGGAAACGCTGATCCGGATCGTCGTTGTGGTAGCCCCAATAGAAGACCCGGCGCACATTGCCCGTCGGCTGCGTCTTCCAGATCACATCTCGCAGAGGGACGCCTTCCCAAAGTGCCATGCCGCACGGGCTGCGGCCGTTGGTGCAACTCATCACTTGCAGGAAGCGGACGGCCCGGGTCTCGGCCAACGTCATCAGCCCCTTCCAATCGAGCGCCGTGCCCGCCTCTTTCGACATCGGCTTGGCAACCTCGGCGTTGCTTTCGGGGTCGGGCACCACCTCCAATTGCCACGTTTCGCGGGTCAGCCCGACCTCGCGGAGTTTTTCTATCGGCAGCGTATGCGGCGGCGGATTGCCCCGGCCGTACTGCTTGAACCGGGACTCCGGCGTGAGATACTCGAGTTTGGCAATCGCTTCTTCCAGGACGGCCCGGGAGTCGGCCTCATCCGCCCAGAGCGGTGCGGCACTCAGGCCGGCGATGCCCGCCGCACCGAGCTTCAGGAAGTAGCGTCGGGTCAACTCGGCGTGTTCGTCGGCCAGCTGTTTGGGGTTGTTCATGGTCGCGGTTCTCTCGGGTTGAGATCTGCATGCACCGAACAGGTCCCACCGACCGCCGTCGGTGGGCTTGGGACGGCCCGTTCTTGCGTGTGGAATGCTCGGCTGCCTCTCGACAGGATACCATTGCAGTGGGGCGAAAGTCAATGCGCGGCGGGATCTTCCCACTTGCGGGCGATTTGACTATGCTGATCGCTCTGACAATTCGCAGTTTCCCGGAGAAAACCATGGTCCATCAGCAACAGATTACCTTCCGAACCGACGGCCATCGCGACATGCACGACCTGACGGGCGAGGTTGCCCGGATCGTCGATGCCTCGGGCATTCACACGGGTGTGGCCCAGGTGTTTTCCGTCGGCAGCACCTCGGCGGTCAGCGTCGTCGAGTTCGAGCCGGGCCTTCAGCGCGACGTGCCCGAGGTCCTCGATCGCCTGATGCCGCCGAGCCGCGAGTACGGCCACGAACTGGCCTGGCACGACGGCAACGGCCATTCGCATCTGCAAGCCACGCTGATGGGCCCGTCGCTGGCCGTGCCGGTCACCGAAGGCCGACTCGTGCTGGGCACCTGGCAGCAGGTCTTCCATCTCGAATGCGACATCAAGCCACGAGAGCGGACGGTCGTGGTGACGGTGATGGGGGAGTGACCCGTTTTGTTCTCGCCATTTAGCTGTCGCCGGTACGGCGACTTTGCGGCATGGCGTTGAAGCATGATGCAAAGTCGCCGTGCCGGCGACAGCTAAACGGGAGAGGCCGTACTTCCACCGATCGACACACCTCACACCTGAACCCAACACCGCTCGGCCGCCGAGCGGGCCGTGCAGTCCATTAAGTGTTGAATACGAATTCCCTGTTCCAACCCCGGCTCGGCCGGCCGGGCTTCGGCGACCGCTTCGAGGAAATTGGCCAGGCAGGCCGTGTGCGTGCGAATCCATCCGAAGGCGGCCTTGGGGCTGGGGAACCCGTTGGCCGGCGGCTCGTAGCGCTGGCCCGTGGCGATGCGTGTGAAGCCGCGCATGCCGCCCAACGGCCGGTCGGTTGCCGTGGCGTCGTGATATTCCAGATGGTGCGGGTCCATGCCGTTGAAACGCAGCGCGCCGCGGGCACCGTGGATTTCGAGTCGATGCTCGTCTTCGGCCCCGGTGGCCAACTTCGTCGCTTCGATCGTTCCCAGGGCACCCGATTTCATGCGTGCCAGGGCCGTCACGCAATCCTCGGTGTCGACCTTCAGCCGCTTCGTCGGATCGGTCGGCGAAGGCCGCTCGGGGTATGCGATCTTCGTGGCCGCGGTGATCGACTCGAACGGCCCGATGAGATGGTCGATCAGATCGAGCACGTGCGAGGCCAAATCGCCGATCACGCCACCCCCGGCCTCGGCCGAAAGTTTCCATTTCAGCGGTGCGGCAGGATCGGCACTGCCGCCGTGGAGGAAACAGCCGCGAAAGCCGAGAATCTCGCCCAGCAGACCTTCGTCGATCAGTTGCTTGGCCCGAAGCGTCGCCGGGTAGAAACGGTATTGGAACGTCATCTGGGCCGTCGCCCGATAGTCGTTCAAGGCGGCCCGAATCTCGTGGGCCTCGTCGATGGTGGCGGTCAGCGGCTTGTCGCAATAGATGTGCTTCTGATGACGCATGGCCGAGAGCAACGCGCCCTTGTGCAGGTGATTGGGCGTGCAGATGTGGACGATGTCGATGTCGGGGTTCTCGGTGACCGTGCGATAGTCGGTCGTGGCGACCCGGGCGTCGACCGCGCGGCGTCCCCTTTCGGCCGTCTCCTCGTGACCGGTCACCACGTGCGTGATCTTGGCCCGAAGCGGCACCGGATCGTAGAACAACGGCAGGTTCAGATAGCCGTGTGCATGGACCTTGCCGATGAAGCCGAAGCCGAGAATGCCGACGTTGTAGGTCTTCACGGGAGTCTCCTTGTTCGCAAACAGCCCCGAAGGGGCGATAGTCAATAGCCC
>JAZFUB010000410.1:0-4207 GCA_036447015.1 Thermoguttaceae bacterium
TGGACGTCGCCGTGAACAACCTGACCGTACGCATGGGCCATTTCTACACGATCATCGGTTACGAAGTCGTTCCCGCACCGGATAACTTCTTCTACTCGCACACCTACGCCATGCAGTACGGCGAGCCCTTCACCCATACCGGCCTGCTGGCGACCTACGAGGTCGACAGGCATCTGACAATCAGCGGCGGCTTCGGCCGTGGCTGGGATAACTGGGAAGACAACAACTCCGACCTTTCGTTCCTCGGTGGAGTGACGACGACGAGTTGCGACGGAAGGACTGCTGTGTCGTTGGCGTTGTCGACGGGCGATTATGACGACGCGGCCGAACTGAACCGGACCATGTACAGTCTCGTTTTCTCCCGGCAGGTCAGCGACCGATTCTCCTATATCATCCAATACGATTGGGGAAGAGACGAGCAGGGCGGAGTGCCCGGTTTCGACGGCGGGTGGTACGGAATCAACAACGAAATGTTCTACTGCGTGAACGATCAGTGGGACATCGGGTTCCGGCTCGAGTGGTTCCGCGACGCCGACGGCACACGCGTCGGCGGCATCGGCGCGCCGAATGGTTGGACCCTTGGCCCCGACATCGACAGAAACCGAATCGGCTGGGCCGGCACGTTCTGGGAAATCACGATCGGGGCGAACTGGTCGCCGTACGAAAACGTCGTCGTCCGACCCGAATGTCGGTGGGATTGGTACGATGGCCAAGCAGCATTTGGCGGCGTACTACCGTATAACTCCGGCAGAAGCTTGGATCAATTCACGTTCGCCACCGACCTGATCATCAGCTTCTGAGAACGACCTGGGCCCCCATCGCACTTGAGTCTGAGCAAGAATCCTCTGCTGAATCCACGATGACCGCATCATCGCGCAGCCATCCTTACGATTGTCCGGCATGCGGGGCCTCCGGTCAGATGCCGCTGGTCGAGGGTGATTGCTCGTGTCCTGAGTGCGGAGGTCACCTCTGGACGGTGCGAGCAGAGTCCCAGAGAATGAGCCCCGGTGTGCTCCATCCGACCGCTCATCTTCCCATCCTTCAAGAGCGCCCACCGCTAAGGCCGCAATCGAAGTGTTTCGTCAGGCTCTGCGTCTTGCTGCTTCGGCCGCTCGTGGTCTTGTGGCTGATTCCCCGGCAGAGCGTCCTGGAAAATCGCGTGAATGACAAGTTGAATCGGATCGGCGATCACCCGAACCAGGAAACGTTGGAACAGGTGCTCGGCAAACCACGGTACGCAGTCAGCGGAGAGGTCTGTGACGGCCCCAATGCTCCGGACCTGATCGAATGTTACGAATCGGAAGGATGCTGCATCGATCTCTGGTTCAAGAACGATCGCATGGTCGACATCACCGGCTTCGTGAAACCGAGCGATTGGGACCTCGTTCTGTCCGGGGTCAAGTAGCGACCAAACTCTACGCCGAAGGCGTTTGACAACAAAGCCCAGGGTCGCGCAGCGCACCCTGGGTAATCGTCGGGCAAAACGTCTTCAACCCCAACGGGGTTGTACAACGCCGTGACGTCATGTAGAACGCTTTCAGCGTTCGTTTCGTCGCTTGGGTCTCCCAACCTAGGGTGCGCTGCGCGACCCTAGGCTTTGTTGTTAGACGCCGTTGGCGTCCGTTCAATTCTTGTCGCGGAACTCGAGCATGAAATCGCGCAGCGACTCGACGCCCTCGATCGGCATCGCGTTGTAGATCGACGCTCGGCAACCGCCGACCGAACGATGGCCCTTCAATGCCATCAGCCCCCGCTCTTCGGCCTGTGCGAGGAACGGACCGTCCAACTCCGAATCGGCCAGCCGGAAGGCCACGTTCATGATCGAACGACACTCGGGCAGGGCATGGCCCGCGTAGAAACCGTCTGACTGATCGACCGCGTCGTAGAGAATCGCTGCCTTGCGGCGATTGATTTCGGCCATCTTATCCAGGCCGCCGATGTCGCGCAGCAACCAATCGGTCACCAGCTTGACCATATAGATCGCGAACGTCGGCGGCGTGTTATACAGCGATTTGCCCTTGGCCAACACCTGGTAGCTCAACAGCGACGGCAGGTCGTCTGCCGATTGCCGTACCAGGTCGTCGCGGATGATCACAAGCGTCACGCCCGCCGGGCCGACGTTCTTCTGAGCACATGCGTAAAGCACGCCGTAACGCTCGATGTCCACGGGCCGGCAAAGGACGTCGGACGACGAGTCGCAGACCAACGGAACGTTGCCCGTGTCGGGCTCCACGGGAAACTGGACTCCCTGGATCGTCTCGTTGGAAGTGATGTGGACGTAGGCCGCGTCCGGGTTCAGGTCGAGTTGACTCGGCTCGGGCAAGCGATCATAGTTCGACCCCCCGCTGTCGAACGCCACGCGCACCTCGCCCTGAGTTCGCGCCTCCTGCATCGCCTTCTTTCCCCACGAGCCGGTCAAGATGTAGTCGGCCGACTTGCCGGTGCCGCGCAGGATGTTCATCGGCACCATGGCGAACTGCAACTGGGCCCCTCCCTGGAGGAAGAGGACGTGGTAGCCGTCGGGGATCGCCAGAAGGGTCCGCAGGTTGGCTTCCGTCTGTTCGACGATCTGCGTGAAGGCCTTCGACCGATGGCTGATCTCCATGACCGAGCTTCCGACCCCGGGAAGTGCCAACAAGTCGCGTTGGGCCTCCTCCAGAGCGGCAAGCGGCAAAGTGGCCGGACCGGCCGAAAAATTGTAGACTCGCTTTTCCATTGCGTCGTGTCTTTCGTATCCTGAACCGGTAGAGTAGGGCCGTTTGGCACAAGTGTACCCCAAATTGCCGGATTGTCCACCGCCCCTGTCTTCAGGGCGATTGCACCGCATGGTTACACGGCGGGCCTTTTCCGCTATCCTGAAAGAATGACCCAAACGCATTACCGCCTTTTCTGACAAAGGAGTCCATCATGCGAAGTTCGCCGATCGTGGGTTTTCGTGATTGTTGGTGTCTGCTGCTCTTGCTGCTGACAAGCGGCGCGATAGCTGCGGAACCGGTTGCATCGGCGAAAAAGATGTTTCGCGCCGGGGCATGTGCGATCGACGTCACGCCGCGAAAGTTTCCCGTGATCGTCAACGGCGGGATGGCCGAGCGGACGGTCTCCTCGGTCAACGACCCGTTGTATGCGCGGTGCCTGGTGCTCGACGACGGCACGATCCAAATCGCGATTGCGGTCGTCGACAGTTGCGTGCTGCCGCGGCCGCTGCTGGACGAGGCGAAGGCTCGAGCAGAAAAGGCGACCGGAATCCCCGCCGGCCAAATGCTGATTTCCGCCTCGCACTGCCATTCGGCACCGTCGGTGTGCGGCGCACTGGGGACCGATTGCGATCGGGAGTATGCACGATTTCTGCCCGGGAAGATCGCGGAGGCAATCGTTCGGGCACATCGCAATTTGGCGCCCGCTCGGATCGGCTGGGCCGTGGGCAAGGACCCCGAGAACGTCTTCTGCCGCCGCTTCCTGATGAAACCGGGCACCGCAGGAACAAATCCCTTCAGCGGCACCGAGAACGATCGGGCCCAGATGAACCCGGGCTACCAGAACCCGAACTCCCTGCAAAGGACCGGGCCGGCGGATACCGATGTTTCGATCATCTCGGTACAGACGCCTGCCGGGCAGCCGATCGCACTGTTGGGAAATTACTCGACCCATTACGCGGGCGCACCGTCGATCTCGGCGGATTACTTCGGCGTCTTCTGCCGACGCATCGGCGAACTTATCGGAGCAGAGCCCAGTTCGCCACCCTTCGTTGGCATCATGTCCAACGGCACGAGCGGAGACGCCAACTGCTGCGACTTCGTCAACCCACGGCGGAAGTTCGACTACGTGTCCGTCGGCGAGGACGTCGCCCGGGCCGCCTACCGGGCTTACGAGACGATCGACTACTACGACTGGGTGCCGTTGGTCGCAGAGCAGAAGCTTTTGACACTTCGAGTGCGTATGCCCGACCAAGACGAAATCGCCCGGGCAAGGGAGTACCTTACGCCGCTCGAAGGTCGCAAGCCGCGAACCATACCGGAAGTGTACGCACGTGAAACCGTCCTACTGAGCGAACTGCCCGAGACGCGCGAACTGAAACTCCAAGCGATCCGCATCGGCAAGCTGGGGATCGCGGCCATGCCGACCGAGGTCTTCGGCAGCACGGGATTGACGATCAAAGAGCGCAGCCCGCTGACGCCGACGTTCAGCATCGAGTTGGCCAACGGCTTTT
>JAZFUB010000411.1:0-3657 GCA_036447015.1 Thermoguttaceae bacterium
GACAGCGAATTCGAGTGCAAGAAGTCCTCGACGAGCGGGACAATCCGTTCAAAGGCATCTTCGATCACGTAATGGCCCGCATCGGCAAGCCGATGGACCTCGGCATCGGGAAAGAACTCGATGAACTGCTGGAGAAACGCGGGCGTAAAGCACCAATCGCGCATTCCCCAGATCAGGCATGTCGGATGGTGAGCGAACTGCGCTAGTCCCTTCTCGACGTCGCAAAGGGTCGGGTAGCTTGGATGCCCGGCGTGCAAGGGGATGTCCTCGACGAAGTGACGAATGGCGACCCGATGTGCCCAGCGATCGTAAGGCGCCAAAAGACCGGCTCGGACCGCCCGGGTCATACGCTCGGGCCGACAGACGGCCATTCGGATCGCCGCGCGTGCGAACAGATTCAGTCCTTCGACGGCCAGCCGTCCCAGCAGCGGAGTGCGACAGATCCGAATCCTCCAGGGACATCGGTCTGCGCGAAAGGCCCCCGTATTGAACAGCACGAACCGAGCGAACCGGTCGGGTGCGGCCACCGCGGCCCCCATCCCGATCGCGCCTCCCCAATCATGGGCCAAGAGCGTGATCCGCCGCAGGTCCAATTCTTCGATCAAACGTCCCAGGTCCTCAATCCGCCTGGCCATCCGATAAGAGTAGATCGTCTCGCTCGGCTTGTCCGACAACCCACAGCCGATATGATCCGGGACCACAAGCCGGTACCGCCCCCGCAACGCCAGGACGATTTCGCGCCAGTAGAACGACCAGGTCGGATTGCCGTGAACCAACAGCAGCACCTCCCCTTCGCCCCGTTGCGGATACTCGTCCAGATAGTGGTAGCGATGGCCGTCGAGTCGGATCTCGTGCGACTCGAAGGGATACAGCGCGTGCCAGTCGTCTATTGAGGCCATGGTGTAGAGTCGAGAGAAATGTGTGTACCGACGAAAGAAAGGAATTTCCCGGCTAGCCAGTATATCGCAGCGCACCCGGTCTGAGTAGCCTTGCCGCTGAACATTCGGCCGGAGAAGCTTGCCCCGGCCCGGCAAATCGCTATGCTGAAAGGGGTCCCCTTTGTTGGACGGTTCTCCCTTCGAGGAACCCTGACACCATGGAACTGCACGAGGCGATGGAGCGAATCTCCGAGATTCGCGGCCAGATAGCTCGAACCGAGACGTTTCGCGGCTACCGCTCCGCAACGGTCGGTTTCTCCGGGCTGCTGGCGTTCGTCGGGGCCGCCGTTCTCTATTTCACATTGGAACGAACCGATGGCCAGTGATTCTACCAATCCCAAGAGGACCGACTCGCAACCCGACTCGGGCCGCTATGCCTACGAAGGCCTCGAACGGGTCATTCACGAGAAGGCCCGGTTGGGGATCATGACCTCCCTGATTTCCCATCCCGAGGGATTGCTTTTCACCGACCTGAAGCAGCTCTGCTCGCTGACCGACGGCAATCTGAATCGGCATCTGCACGTCCTGCAAGAGGCCGGTCTGGTCGAAACCTCGAAGCACGCCAAACCGGCCCGTCCCCAGACGAAATGCCGAGTGACGGCCGAGGGTCGTCGACGGTTCCTCGACTATGTCGCCGCCCTGGAGAAGGTCATCGCCGATGTGGCAACGCCCCGGGTCCCCCATGCCGCGCCGGCGGGAAACCTCAAAGGCCTGTCGCCTGCGTGAACGCCGGCCCACGTCCTACCGTAGCGGATGGAGACCGCGCCCGTCGCGCCACTGGTTGACCATGGCCATGGCCCGCGGTTCAGCCTTCAAGAGTTTGATCAGTTGCGAGGCAGTGCATTGCAGCGCCAAGGCCGCCTCCTTCACATCGGCCCCCTTGGCGTCGATCGTGTCGAGTGCCTCGGCCAGCACGATCGGGAAGTCGTCGTGCGAGGGGCTGACCGAGATCCGCCCGCCCGTGCAACGCGACTTCCAAAGCGCACTGGGCACGTTGCCCGATTCGCAAGCAGCACGAACCTTCAAGGCCAGGTTCACCCGAAGCCGGGAGATCGCAACCTTGCGATTCTGGGCTTGGCTGCGACGCTCGTTGGCCTCGGCACTCACACCGGTGGGCCGATGGAGCAGAACGACGGCCGTTTCCACTTTGTTGCGATGCTGTCCGCCGGGGCCGCTGCGCCGCAACCGCCGCATGTCGCACTCGTCGAACAGTGCATCGGCAGACAACGCAGCGGGATGGACGGGCGGTTCGTGCATGAGCGGTTCGAATCACAGGTCCTGTCCCAACATTTTGACGGCCAGTTCGCGTTTGGGGTCGCCGGCCAGATAGAGCGTCTGCGTGGGAAAGGCGAATTCGATACCGGCCTTCTCGAACTCCTCGAAGATCCGCAGGTGCAGCCGCTGGCCATGATCCATGTAGTCCCAGTAGGCCGGCGGCGCGTACCAATAGATCACGAAGATGTTCAGGCTCTCCGCGTTGAAGTCGTTGAAGTAGACCCGCGGCGGATACTCCGAGCCGTTGATCACCTGGTGGATCGGTTCGCGGATATCGTCCTCTTCCAAGATGTCGCGAAGGATCTGAACCGCCTGTTCGATCTTTTCGCGAGGCGTGTCATAGGTGATCGTCAGGTTCATCGACCGCCGGATCGATTGGCGGCGGCCGATATTCTCGACCGGGTCGCTGACGATGTTGGAATTGGGGATCGTCACCACGTGGCCCTTGGGCGTGCGGATCTTCGTCGAGCGGAAGCCGATCTCTTCGATCACGCCGTCGTGGCCGGCGAAGACGATCCGTTCGCCGAGTTGGAAAGGCTGATCCAGCAGAATCGTCAGCGATCCGAACAGGTTCTTCAACGAATCCTGGGCAGCCAGCGAGACGGCCAATCCGGCAATACCCAGGCCGGCAAGCCACGCCCCGATGTCCTGCTTGAAAACATTGTCGACAATGAACATCGCGCCGATGACTACCAGGAAGACGCGCAACGCCTTGCGGATCAACGGGACCAATTGCTCGTCGAGCGTCGACGTGGTCTTGGCCGTAATACGCATCAGAACCACTTCGACGACCGAAACGAGGTTGAACGCATACCAGAAAACGGCCAGCGAATAGAGCAACAGCAGCGTCCGGTTCACGAAGATCTGCAAGGGCGTGCTGATTCCCACCATACCGGCAAGCCCCAGCGTCAGACCCAGGCCAAGCAGGGCCAGTTTTACGGGCCCGATCAGATCTTCGGCCACATGGCATTGCACGGCCCACCCGCGCGTGGAGAGTTTTTGGGCAAAACGAGCCAGCAGCGCGGCAGAGATCTTCCCGGCCACCAGGCCGAGAAAGATGGCCCCCAACAGCCCGGCCCAGTTGATCCACCCGTTGTCGGTCCAAAGTCGGCTAAACTGCAAATTGCCGAACTTCGAAGAGCTCAGGTCCTCCTCGACCTGGGCGACGACGTCCCGAACAACCTCGGCGTTGGCCACGTCGTCGGCTGGGGAACCGCCCGCCCCGGGCTCGACCGACGTGACGAGATCCGCCCGCGCCGTGATGCCCATGGCGAGGATACAAAGAAGACACGCGGTGCCGACGACCGCCCGATAGGGAGTGTGATATTTTCTCATGCATGCATGATACAGAAAGTCGCCGATTCGACAAAGACGAAGTTGAGTCCAATAAAGGGGTTCATCGCAGATTTGCGTACCTCAAGGCAGACATCAGGGGGAGTACCGG
>JAZFUB010000412.1:0-14285 GCA_036447015.1 Thermoguttaceae bacterium
CTCACTGCCGGCCATGTTGTCTCGGACACCACGTCGCTGAGTTTCGGCATCGGCGGAGAACCCTACACCGCCAAGAGTTGGATTTCGCATCCAAAATGGGACGGCGATCTGCTCAAGGGCTATGACATCGGACTGGTTGAACTGGACGCGGCCGTACCGGGAATCACTCCCGCCGAGCGATACACGGGCAGCGATGAGTTAGGCGAAGTGGGCACCTCGGTCGGATTCGGCATGACCGGCACGGGGCTGACCGGCGCTGTCGATTTCGACGGAGAGAAGCGGGCCGGGCGGAACGATATCGATGTCTGGCTGCGTACGCCCGGCCGCACGCCGCGCGTGTTCATGTCCGACTTCGACAATCCGGCCGGCACCGAGAACGTTTGGGGAAGCAATGAACCGCTCCCCCTGGAATACCTGATCGCCCCGGGCGATAGCGGCGGCGGCGTCTTTGCGAATTTCGGCGGATCCGAACTCCTTATCGGTATCCACTCGTTCGGCGCGGCGTACGACGGAGTGGTAGATTCCGATTACGGTGACATCTCGGGCCATACCCGCGTCTCGAGTTTCAATAAATGGATCGACAAGGTTCTCGGCGGCACCGACGACGGCGGAGGTGGCAACGGAGGTGGAAAACCCGACAATGGAGGCGGAGGCGGAAATGGCAACGGTAAAGGTGGCGGGAAACCGAATAGCGAATTCGTAGTGAGTCTCGCCGGTCTGACGGCCACGCCGGTACCCGAGCCGTCGACCCTGGCGATGCTGGCCCTGTGCGGCCTATGCCTGGTCGGCCGGTGCTGGCGAAAGCGGCAAGCGTAGCTCGCTCCCGCGGCACGACTATTCGAGAATGACCCAATCCTTCGGCGCTACGAAGCCTTTCCGGTCGGCAAAGCAATCCGGAATGTTGTCGATCTTCAGGCTGCGAAACTCCTTCAATCGCTCTAACAGTCGCGTGACGACTTGCGGGTTTGCGGCCGCGACGTTCGTCTGTTCGGCCGGGTCACGGTCGATGCGGAACAGTTCGATCTTCCATGCCCGGGGCAATTCGGCTTGGCCGGTGGCTTGCCTGGGCGTGACGTCGAGCACGCTGGTGCCCAGCACGATCAGTTTCCAGGTTCCATCGCAAACGGCCAGCCTGTCGGGGCCGCCTTGGGCGATGTAGCTGAACCAGTCGCGCTCGGGTGGAGCGACCCGACCGCGAATCACGTCGAGCATGTCGCGGCCGTCGAGTGGATTGACGTCGGGCTGATCGGCGCCGACGATCCGTTTGATGGTCGGATAGACATCGATGAACCCCATCATGGCGTCGACTTTACGCCCGCCGCGAATCCCCGCCGGCCAGCGCACGACGGCCGGCACTCGGACGCCGCCTTCGTAGACGGTCCCCTTGGTGCCGCGCCAGGGTGCGTTGTCGCCATAGCGTGACACGGCACCGTTGTCGCTGAAAAAGAGGACGAATGTGTTCTCGGCGAGCTGCCGGTCGTCGATCGCCGCGAGAATCTTCCCGACTGCCTGATCCATCGAATCGACCATGCCGGCATAGATTCGTCGTTTGGGGTCCTCGATTCGATCGGCGTACTTGGCGATGTCCGGTTCCTTGGCTTGCAGGGGCGTGTGCGGTGCATTGAACGGCACATAGAGGAAGAACGGTTCGCCGGCCGGGCTTTCGTCGATGAACCGCACGGCCTCGCGACCGATCAGGTCGGTCGAGTAGCCTTCGTCGCGACACGTTTCGAGATTGCGATGCCAATCGAGTTCGCCTTCGCGCTCGTGGGTGAAGTAGTCGAACGCGCCGTTGTAGTGCCCGTAGTAATGGGTGAACCCGCGGCTCAGCGGAAGGAACTTCTTCCGATAATGGCCCAAGTGCCACTTACCGAAGGCCCCGCGGCGCCGGTAACCGGCCGAGGCCGTCAGATCGGCCAGTGTGCGTTCGGTAGTCGGCAATCCCCACTTTCGCCAGGGCGTAATGACCGACTCGCCCATGCCGTATCGAATCGGCCAGCGCCCGGTCATCAACCCGGCCCGAGTCGGCGAGCAGAGCGGACAGACATGGAAGTTTTCCAGCCTCACACCCTCGCGGGCCAGGCGATCGATATTCGGCGTGTCGATCTTCCCCCCGTGATATCCGACGTCGCGCCAACCCAAGTCGTCGGCCAGAAGGATGACGATGTTGGGTCGCTCGGTCGGCTGCGCGTCGGCTGCGGCTGTGCCGGTGAAGAACAGAATCGCGGCGGATGAAAGGATCAAACGTTGCAGTGGTTTCATGGTACCCTCGACGGATCGAAACGGATTATGGTGCGAGAACCGACACACTATCCTATTCTAGTGAACGGCGTGCGCCTCTGCAAACGCGTTCGATGGCGGCCGAATGCAGCAGCGACAGGGGTAGCATTGCGGTCGGCTTGCGTCTACATTGCTGCCTATGCGCTTGGTCATGATGGGCACCGGGCCGTTCGCGGTGCCGACATTCCGCGGACTCTATCAGACGCACCACGCCATTGTCGCGCTGGTCACATCGCCGCTGCGCACGCATCGGGGCAAACGGGTGGCCCCGATCAGCCCGATCCGCGACGTGGCCCATCAGCACGGCACCGAGATCTTCGATCCCGAGACGATCAACAGCGACGAATCGATCGCCCGGCTGCAACGGTTCGCCGCCGATCTGCTGGTCGTGTGCGACTATGGCCAGATCCTTTCGACGCGTGCATTGGCAACGGCTCGATTTGGGGGGATCAATCTGCACGGGTCGCTGCTGCCCAAGTATCGCGGCGCGGCTCCGATAAACTGGGCAGTTTACAACGACGAGAAGAAGACCGGCATCACCGTCATCCACATGACACCC
The DNA here is from genome assembly GCA_036447015.1 of Thermoguttaceae bacterium. GTDB lineage: Bacteria > Planctomycetota > Planctomycetia > Pirellulales > Thermoguttaceae > JAZFUB01. The sequence goes on from JAZFUB010000412.1 coordinate 2,840, forward strand.
AAGGTCGATGCCGGGCCATGCATTGCGCAGGCGAGTATGCCGATCGAACCGGACGAGACGGCAGACGAGTTGGAACCACGACTGGCCCAAATGGGGGAGTGGCTCGTTCGCCGGGCGATCGATTCCGTCGAATCGGGCCGTTTGGAGGCCTTGCCCCAGGATCCGGCCCTGGCGTCCCGCGCGCCACGCCTGAAGAAATCCGACGGACTGATCGACTGGACCCGCCCGGCCGAGGCCATCCGCAATCACGTTCGAGCCATGGACCCTTGGCCCAAAACCTATACGTTCTGGCACCGTCCGCGCGGACAGCCGATGCGGCTGATTCCCGGGCCGTTGACGGTGGTCGAAGCGACCGAAGCACCCGTGACGGCGGAAACCGGGCCGGGAACCGTCCTTCAGGCCGCCGGCGAGCGTCTGGTCGTTGCCACGGGCGAGGGGGCCGTGCAATTTCGAGAGATCCAGCCGGCCGGCAAACGACCGATGGGCGTCGAGCAGTTTCTCCGCGGCAATCGGGTCCTGCCGGGCGACCATTTTGGGCCGCAATAGCCCTCGCGGCACCGTGTCTGCTGCGGTAGAATGGTTCGTTGGTTATCCAAGATGCCGCCTATCAGGACGCCCGGCGATGGGAAACATGGAGGGTTGGGACCTCGCGCTGCTCGCGGCGGCCGGTTATATGGCCGTGACGGCCCTGGTGCGGATGATGATCAAACAGCGAGATCGACTAGTGGCCCAGTTGAGCAAAGAAGCCGCGAAAGAGCAGAGAGTGAAAAAGAACCAGCAGCGTCTGGAGGAAGCCCAACAGCGCCACGAGGAAGCCCTGCGACGCAGGACTGGCTGACGGTCGGATTTCCACCATGCCCAGACGCCTCTACATCGAAACGGTCGGTTGCCAGATGAACATGCTCGATAGCGAGCTGGTGGCCGGCGAGTTGCTCCGGGCCGGTTACGAGTTGGTCGACAACCAGCGCGACGCCGACACGATCCTGTTCAACACGTGCAGCGTGCGTCAACACGCCGAGGACAAAATCTACAGTGCCTTGGGCCGGCTGAAACACGTCAAAGAGCACCACCCGCAGAAGATCGTCGGCGTGCTCGGCTGCATGGCCCAGAAGGATCGGCAGAAGATCTTTCGCCGCGCACCGCACGTCGACCTGATCGTCGGGCCGGGCCAATTGAGTCGGCTGCCCGAGCTCCTGCAGAAAATCGTGGCCGGCGAAGGGCCGCAGATCGAACTGAGCCTGGATCGGACGGCCGGCACCAACGCCACGGTCTTGGCCAGTTTCGAGCAGTACGATCCGCATCGGACAGAACGGATGCGACCGACGCCGCACCAGGCGATGGTGCGGATCGTGTTCGGCTGCGACAAGTTCTGCACGTATTGCATCGTCCCCAGCGTGCGTGGGCCCGAGCAAAGCCGCCCGGTCGAGGAGATCGAGGCGGAAGTGCGACGTCTGGCCGACGACGGTTGCGTGGAAATCACTCTGCTCGGGCAGACGGTCAACAGCTATCAGGACAAGAGCACCGGCCGCACGGTCCGACTGGCCGACCTGCTCGATCGGCTGCACGGGATCGAGGGCCTCAAGCGATTGAAGTTCGTTACCAACTATCCGCGGCACATGACGACCGACCTGCTGCATGCAGTCCGCGATCTGGCCAAAGTATCGCCCTATCTGCACGTCCCGGCCCAGAGCGGCTCGAACCGGATGCTTGGGCGGATGCGGCGCGGCTACACGGTCGAGTCGTATCGCGAAATGCTCGCGCAAATTCGCGAAACGATTCCCCGGGCGGCCGTAACCAGCGATTTTATCGTAGGCTTCTGTGGCGAGACGGAAGAGGACTACCGGCAGACGGTCGAATTGGTTCGCGAGGGGCAGTTCAAGAACAGCTTCATCTTCAAGTACAGCGCCCGGCCCGGGACCAAGGCGGCCGAACTCTACGAAGACGACGTCCCCGACGAAGTGAAGCGGCAACGCAATAACGATCTGTTGGCCGAACAGAACGCGATCAGCCTGGAAGACAACCGCCGGTTGGTCGGCCGACAGGTCGAGATCCTCGTCGAAGGCCCCAGCAAGGCGGCCCGAAAACGAGCAGCGGCCGGCCAAACGAGCCAACTGGTCGGCCGCACCGTATGCGATCGGATCGTCGTCTTCGACGGACCGAAGGACCTGGCCGGACGGATCATCGACGTACGGATCGAGAAGGCCGACGCGTGTACGCTGTTTGGCCAGGCGGCCCCCGTGCGTTAATGCGGAACAGAGTGCGCAGCAATGGACATCCACACGCTTCATCAATGCCTCGACGAACCCGACATTGCGGCCCGATGGCTGCGTGGATGGGGGATCCACGATGTGAAGCGGGCGCATGGCAACCTGGTGGGAATGGCCACCTCGGGGATGACGCTCGATCTGCTGCTGGTCATCTGCAAGCAACTGGACGAGCATCTGGCCGGCTGTGCCGATCCGGACATGGCGCTGAACAACCTCGATCGGTTCGTGGCGGCCGCACGCAATCCGCTCTCGTTGGGCACGCTCTTCGAGCGCGACCCGAGCACGATGCCCACGCTGCTGCAAATCTTCTCCAATAGCCAGCATTTCAGCGACACGCTGGTGACCGACCCGGAATGTCTCGACCTGCTGCGCGAACATCGTGGTCAAGCGGTCACGCGTCAGGCGTTGGTCGACGACATCGTGGCCGAGGTCGAAGCTTTGGACCACGACCCGGCCGTGCTGAGGGCCTTGCGGCGGTTCAAACGCCGGCAGACGTTGCGAATCGCCTATGGCGACATCATTCGCGACCAACCGTTGAAGAAGGTCACGCGACAGATCTCGTTCCTCGCCGACGCGATCCTCGAAGCCGCCTTGCGGGCTGCCTGGCGGAAGATCGAGCAGAATCGCGGCACACCGATGGACCCCGACGGCCAACCGGCCCGGTTCGTCGTCCTCGGGATGGGGAAACTGGGCGGTCGCGAACTGAACTACTCGAGCGACATCGACCTGATCCTGTTGCGCGACGGCGAGGGAACGACCAACGGCCGGCGACCGATCGGCAACGACGAATTCTTCAGCCAGTTGGCCCGCGAGATGGTCCGGCTGCTGACCGAAGCGACCGAGTTGGGCAGCGTCTATCGCGTCGACTTGCGGTTGCGGCCCGACGGAAAGCGGGGCCCGATCGTCCCCACCGTCCAAAGTGCCTTCGAGTATTACGACAATCGGGGCCGTACTTGGGAGCGGCAGGCCTATATCAAGGCCTGGCCGGTCGCCGGCGATATCGAGTTGGGACACCGGTTCCTCAACAAACTGTCGCCCTGGATCTATCGCCGCTATCTGAGCCAGGCCGACATCAGCGGGATCAAGGCACTGAAACGCCGCATCGAAAAACGAACGCACGACGTCGGAGCCGCCGCGCGAGACGTCAAGACGGGCCATGGCGGTATCCGCGATATCGAGTTCGTCATCCAGTTTCTCCAACTGCTCAACGGAGCCGACCTGCCGGAACTTCGCACGACCAACACGCTCGAAGCGATCGAACAATTGGAAAACGTCGGCTGCCTGAGCAACCTCGAATACTCGCTGCTGAGCGGGCACTACGTCTTTCTGCGGAAGATCGAGCACCGATTGCAGATCATGTTCGACCTGCAGACGCACATGCTGCCCGACAAACCGGAAGAAATGCGCAAGCTGGCGTTGCGGATGGGCTATACCGAAGCGCCGCTAAGCCGCCCGGCGCTGGACGTTTTCGAGGCCGACTATCGCGGCAAGACCGTGTTGAACCGCCGCATCCTCGACCACCTGTTGCACGACGCGTTCGCCGACGACACGCAAACCGAGGCCGAAGTCGACCTGGTGCTCGATCCCGATCCACCCCAAGAGCGAATCGACGAAGTCCTGGGGAAATACGGCTTCGGCGACGTCAACCGGGCCTATCGCAACCTGATGGCACTTTCGGAGGAGACGATCCGTTTCCTCTCGACCCGACGTTGCCGACATTTCCTGGCGGCCATCGCGCCGCAACTTCTCCGCGCGATCGACGCCACACCCGATCCCGACTCGACGCTGATCAACCTCGACAAGGTAAGCGATTCGCTCGGCGGAAAGGGCGTGCTCTGGGAACTGTTCAGCTTCAGTCCGCCCACGCTGAAGCTCTGCGTCGACCTGTGTGCCTTCAGCCCGTATCTGTCGGGCATTTTGACGAGCAACCCGGGCATGATCGACGGGCTGATGGACAGCCTGGTGATGGACAAACTGCCGTCGCACGAATTGCTCACCCAGTTGTTGACCAAACTGTGTCGTGCGGCCGAGGACGTCGACCCGATCCTGCACAGCTTCAAGAACGATCAGCAACTGCGAGTCGGAGTACACGACATCCTGGGCAAGCAAGAGATCCAGGCAACGACCGGGGCGCTGTCGAACCTGGCGGAAACGTGCCTGGCCCAAATCGCCGGGCGCGAGTACCGACAGTTGGTCGACCGATTCGGCGAGCCGCGCGTCGCCGAAGGCCGTCGGGCGGGTAAGCCGTGCGAGATCGTGATCCTGGGAATGGGAAAGTTCGGCGGACGCGAGATGAACTACCACAGCGATCTGGACATCGTCTTCCTGTACGAAGCCGACGGACACACGGCCGCGCCCGAGGGCGGCTCTTCGATCGGCAGTCAGAGCACGACCAACCAGCACTTCTTCAGCCAGTTGGGCCAACGCATCATCAAGACGACAAGCCGATTGAGTGCCTATGGGCGGCTCTACGAGGTCGACGCCCGGTTGCGCCCGACCGGCGCCAGCGGCGTACTGGCGATCTCGTTGGCCGAGTTCAGCCGGTATTTTGCCGAAGGCGACGGGCAACTCTGGGAACGCCAGGCGTTGTGCAAAGCCCGGGTCGTCTACGGTTCACCCCGCGTGACGAAGACCGTCATGCGCGCCGTCGGCAAGGCGGCCTTCGAGCATCGTTGGCGACGGACCGATGCCGACAAGATTTGCCGCATGCGAGACCGGCTTCAAGAGACGGCCTCCCCCGGCGACCTGAAACGGGGCCCCGGCGGCATCGTCGATATCGAATTTCTCGTACAGATGCTGCAACTGAAACACGGACGCCGCAATCAGACCATTCGCCGGCCCAACACGCTCGAAGCGTTGGCCGCGCTCGACGAGGCCGACTTCATCTCCCAAGAGGACCGCCGTTTCTTCGAGACCCAATACCGCCTGCTGCGGACGATCGAAAGCCGCCTGAGACTGATGAACTCGACCGCAAGGGACCAATTGCCCGAGGAGCCGGCCGAATTGACCAAACTGGCACGACTGCTCCACTACGAAAGCGGCGAAGCCCTGTTGGCCGACTTCGAGAAAGCCACTCGGGAAATCCGGCAGCGGTTCGACCGGATCATGAAGGAGGCGGGAGCCAAGTGATCGTGATCGAGAGGTCTGCCAAGGTTCGACGCCACTGTCCTCTCAGGCCCGCTATTTCTCGCCGATTAGCTTCTTGATCGTCGGTTCCATCGCCTCGGCCCAGAGGGCGTAGCCTTTGGGGTTCGGGTGCAGCAGGTCGGGCATGATCGATTTGGGCAGCGTGCCGTCGTCGTCGAGGAACGTGGAACTGATGTCGAGATAGAAGACGTGCTTGCCGTCGGCATAGTCGGCAATGATCTCGTTCGTCGCGTCGTTGAGTTTTCGCAGGCGGTCGTTGGCGTCCTTGCCGCGTGGGAAGATCGCCAGCAGCAGCACCTTGGTCTCGGGCAACCGCTGGCGAAGCTGCTCGACGATGGCCTTGATGCCCGCGGCCGTCTGCTCCGGAGGATCCTGTCGATGGCCCGCGTTGTTGGTGCCGATCATCACGACGGCCAGCTTGGGCGAGATGCCGTCGATTTCTCCGTGTTCGAATCGCCAGAGCACTTGCTCGGTTCGATAGCCGCTGAAGCCGATGTTAAACGCACTGCGCCCGGCGTAGAACTTCGCCCAGACGTCGCGTCCACCGTTTTCCCAACTATGGGTGATCGAATCACCGACCATCAGCAGGTCGACAGTGCCTTGCTTCTTCATCGCTTCGAGCTTTTCTTCGTGGCGCGGCATCCACCAGCGTTGGGCCCAAGCGGCCGTTTGTACTTCCGCTTTCAACGCGGGGATCTCTTCGACCGCCTGCTGTGCCCGGGCGACGGACAGCGTCATCGACAGCAGTGTAAGCAGGCATCCGGCAACAAGTTTCATTCTCATGGTAGTTCCCTTCGGAGGTTGGGCCTGTGCGGGCTTCGGTTACCCGACATTCTACTTCAGTTTTCGATGGATTCCAAGCGGGGCACCGGTTTGCAAGAGGCCGTGTTGTGAATAGACTGGCTATTCGGGTCCCACCGACCGCCGTCGGTGGGCTTGGGATGCGTGTGCAGCGTCACTCGTGGATCGATTCCGCATTCCGTGAAACTCCAGCAGAGGCATGGCGTGCCGCAGTACGACCTACAGGACTACCGCTGGCTGATCGGCCCGGACGGGGCTCGTTGGCTGCGACGCGTGACCGATGATGCTCGCGATGCGTCGCCGGTGACGTTGGCTGCGCGTTTGCGTCGAGAGCTTTCTGCGCCGCGAACACACTTGATCCTCGAACAGATTGAACTTCGTAGCCGCGCCCAGGTAAAGTTCGCCTTGGCCGACGAGATGTTCTTTACCCGGCTTGGGCTCGAACAGGCGACCGACGAAGCGGTTGCCCGACACAAGGCCGAACGTTTTCCGCAAGGGAGCCTCCGTGTCGACATCTGTTGCGGGCTGGGCGGCGATCTGATGGCCTTGGCCACGGACGGGCCGGCCATGGGTGTGGATCGCGATCGAGTGGCCGCCCTGTTGGCCGCCGAGAATCTGCGGCGGCTGGATCGAAGCGCCGGGCATGTCGTCGTGGCCGATGCAACCCGATTGGCCTTGCCGCCGGAGGCCGCTTGGCATGTTGATCCGGATCGTCGTCCCGAGGGCCGTCGATCGACGCAACTCGCCTGGCACAGCCCGGACCAATCGGCCGTGGAACGCTTGCTGAAACACGCACCGCAGGCGGCCATCAAGTTGGCACCGGCCGCCGAAGTGCCGACCGCCTGGCAGCCCCGGGCCGAGTTGCAATGGATCAGCCGTGCTCGACAGTGCCGCCAATTGGTCGTCTGGTTCGATCGCCTGGCCCGAGCTGCCGGGCAGCACAGCGCCACGGTCCTCACCGCCCGTTCGTTGGACGCCATGCCACAGACACGCACGGTGACGGGACAACCGGGCCGGATTTCCGAGGTTGCCGAACGGATCGAGCGTTACGTGTTCGACCCCGACCCGGCCGTGCTGGCCGCCGGTCTGACTGGGGTGTTGGCCAAGCAGCATCAACTCAAGGCCTTGGCCGCCGGGGCCGTCTATCTGACCGGGGATTCGCCGATCGACGATGCGGCGCTCGATTGTTTCGAGGTCGATGAGGTCCTGCCGCTGGACAAGAAGCGGCTCAGACGCCTGCTCGCCGACCGGGGGATCGGACGGTTGGAGATCAAGAAGCGAGGATTGACGATCGACCCCGAAAAACTCCGCCGCGAATTGCGACTCAAAGGAGACGCCGCCGCCGTGCTGATCCTGGCACGGCGCGGCGCATCGGCGTCAGCTATCATTGCTCGGCGTGTGGAGTGGAAAAGGGGGACTGGCTCCGAGCCTCGGTAGATGCCAAACCTGTGAAAGATGTCCCCGGCTCGGTGCCTGTCCCCCTTTTCCACGGTGCCCCAGTGTCGCCGCCCGGAACAGGGGACAGGCACCGTCGGCAAGACGAACGGCTTACTTGTTGGCCATGTGTTTCTACCAAGCCTCGGACAGCACTGCTTGCAAGCAAGCAGTGGCACAAGCAAGAAAACTCTACGATCGATCTATTTCCGCGGGATCTCTCGCAAGTAGATGTTCTTGAAGTACAGCGTGTTGCCGTGGTTCTGCAACTCGATCTGGCCGGTCGGGTAGATCGGCTTGTCGCGCTCCCAGTAGTTCTCCAGGATCACGTTGTCGACGACCAGTTCGCCGTTGAGCTTGATGGTCACCTTTGCGCCGACCATCTTGATGTAGAACGTGTTCCACTCGCCGATCGGGTTGTCGTCGATCTTCGTCGGTTTTGACGGATTGTTCTTGTTGTTGTACAGGCCGCCGGAGCCGATGTTCCGCTTGCCGGCGTCCCAGATCTGCACCTGCGGGGTGCCACGAAGATAGATGCCGCTGTCGCCGCCGGCCAGGATCTTCCAGTCGACGTACATCTCGAAATCGCCATAGTCCTTCGCCGTGCAGAGACTCTTGCCTTTGCCGTCGAACACGAACGTCCCGTCGACCACGTTCCAATGGGCTCTCGCGCCCTCGTCGGCCGCCTTCTGGGCCTCGGCCAATTGTTCGGCCGACATCGTCGCACGCGACTTCGGGCTACCGACCAGCCCCTTCCAGCCGGTCAAGTCTTTGCCGTTGAACAGGGCAGTAAAACCGTCCGGCGGTGTGTTGTCGGCCGCGGCGACGGGGGCGACGACACCCAGCACAACAACGCAAGTCAGAAGCAAGCAGATCAGAGTTCTCATGGTTCGTGTCCTCATGGTTAAAGTGGGTCGGATGAAGAATACTTCTTGGGAACGTCTTTTCGCGGAGCGAAAAGCGACTGTCTAGTCCACGTTGGCGGCTCGACGAAATCGGCCGACAAGGCGGCTACCTGTTCGATGGTCATCTCGCCGTCTTGCAGCCAGATACGGTAGTTGATGACAAGGTCCTTGTCCTCGTCCAACTCATACTCGAAGTAGGAACCGAACCGCCCGTACGACCGTTCGCTGTATCGGGCCTCCTTCGGGTTGCTCGGGCTGTCGAGATAGACGGCCGTATAACGGTTGCCGTCGATCACGAAGCTCATCGCGTTGAACGGCAGGTCGGCACACTGGTCGTTGCCCTTGCTCCAGTTGCGAGTTTCGCCGGGAGCTCCTTTGCCGTCGGTTCGCAAGTAATACGTCGACTTCTGATCGCCGGCCGCCACTTCCTGGGCGGCCCGGAACTGGAAACCGGCATGCTGCGGGTCGCCGTCGAGCTTCACCTTGCCGCCGGCCGTGGCCAGCCGCGAGGCGAACTCGACCAGGTGCCCACCCGGCATGTGGTAGACGGTCAACTCGCGCCGCTCCTTGGCGAAGACCCGCTTCGGCGACCCGTGCCAATCGACGGCCACCTGGTGGCGTCCCAAGACGGGACCGGCTTCGGCGGCCAGAAAACCTTCGTGCGACAGATGGGCGTCGCCCGAGCAGTGCCAGGTATCGGCCTTGCCGCCCTCGTAGCTGACGCGATTGAAACCGAAGAAGATCCCGCGATGGTGCGTGAACTGCCCGCCGTGTCCCTTGGTCGCGAATCGCGTACCGGCCGGATTGTAGAGATGGTGGAACACCTTGTAGGTTTCCTCACGCCGCGACTCGTCCAACGCCTCGTACATATACCGCAGCACGGGCTTCTCGTCGTAACTCAGTTCGCGATACTTCCCCGGCGTGTCTTTCCAAGCGAAACCGTCACCTGGTGCCGCGTCGGAGACGACGGCCGAGAACTTCATCGACTGGCCCTTCTTCAGGCTCGGCAGGATGAAGTGCAGTTCGCACAAATCGTCGTGATGCTCATTGAGCAGCCCCGGAGCGGTCAACTGGGCGGGGATCCGGTTGCCGGCGGCATCGGTCAACGTGACCGAGCCACCGTTCTTCGCAGCAGGAAGCAGAACGGTCACCGGCGTGTTGCTGCGGTCATGATCCCCAGCCTCGACGGTGAACGGGTGGGTCTGCTCGGCCGCATCGACCGACCGGGCCGACAAGCACGCGAGCAGTGCGATCGTCAGAGCCGTTTGAGAAAGCAATCGGGTCATTGGTGTCGTTCCTTTTCTGGTTCTTCACGGAATTTAGTGGCTCAGCGAGCCGGCAAGTACCGGTGCCTCTTCTCTGTCCCGACGAAAAACAGAGAAGAGGCACCGGTACTTGCCGGCGAGCGGACTCATGCCTCGACCAGCAGCCACTAAATTCCGTGAAGAACCCCTTTTCTTGAGGCAGGAAGCCGGGCAGGCAGTTGGATCGCCTATGCCGGCTGGGCGCCCCTCGTACGATGGCCCTCCGAGGCCGTCGCGGTGGCAAGATACTGCGACGGCCTCGGAGGACCGTCGTACGGCGGGGGGGTTACCCAAAAGCCTACCATGGCGGGCGGGCCGTTGCAAGGAGTTTCGCCTACACCTGCCCGTAGGCCGGATCGTGATCCGGCGAGGTCGTTTTGGCGGGGAAATGCCGGATCACGATCCGGCCTACGCTTCTAGGAACACGCCGTCAGATCCCGTCGATCAGCTCGCGGACCCAATGCGGCGGGCGGATGGGGCGGCCGGCCTTGTCGGTGATGGCGTGGACGGTGTGGCCGTGGCAGATGGGCTCGCCCGTGTCGGCGTTTTCGATCGTTACGTCGAACCGCATGCGGACCCGGCCGACCATCGCCACGGCGGTGGTCAGCCTCAGACGATCGTCGTATCGGGCCGTCCCTTGATACTCCACGTGGGCTTCGGTCAGCGGCAGCATCACGCCTTCCTGTTCCCACTGCGTGTACGGTTTGCCCGTCGCGCGGCATGCCTCGGTCCGCCCGCATTCGAACCATTCGAGCACACGGGAATTGTAGTAGGTGCCCATCTGGTCGGTTTCGCTATAGCGAACGCGGAGGTGATGGATGTGCTGCAGTGGCATCGTGTTCACTGACTACGGAGATTCTTTTGGAGTTTCTCGACCACCGCGGAAAACTCCTTGCGTACGGCCCGCAACCCCAGCGGTGTCTTTTCGCCCGAGCCTTGGACGTAGTCGAGGATGATCTTCTCGGCCGCGATGAACTCTTCTGCCGCGTCGGCCACTTCGGTGGCGATCTGCGGCGGGATGTTCGTCACGCCGTTCGCGTCGCCGTGAAGCAGGTCGCCCTGGTCGACGGCCAACCCTCCGACGCGGACCGGCAGCCCGAGGTGCAGGATATGGCAATAGGCGTGCGAGCAGATCGTCGAGCCGGTGAAGACCGGGTAATTGATCTCTTGGACCTGCAACAGATCGCGCCCGCCCCCGGAAGTGATCAGCCCGGTGGAGCCGTACGCCTGGTAGACCGAGCACATCACCTCGCCAAAGGTGGCCCCGACCGCCGGGTTGTCCAAATCCTGGAATACCATCACGGCCGGGCCCGGCAGACCGGCGTAGTGTTCGACCTGCTCGATGAAGTCGCTGTAGGCGTCGCCACCCGCCGGCGGAGCCCCGCTACGGAAGGCGGCGGTGGCGGCAAACCCCACCATCGGCGGCAGCTCGGGAAAACCCGCCCGAATCCGCTCGTCCATGAAGCCCGTGTCCCGCGGCCGCACGTCGAACAGTTCGATCACGTTGCAGATCGTCGGCGTGTCGAATTGGGCCAGTGTCTCGAGCGTTTCGGGTGTTACGGACATCGGCAATCCCTTGGTTATTAGG
>JAZFUB010000413.1:0-13840 GCA_036447015.1 Thermoguttaceae bacterium
TCGTCAGGACACATCGCACGCGGCCGATTTCTTTCTGGGGCACCGGCGCCTCGCGGTGATCGATCTGGCCACCGACGCCTTTCAGCCGATGACCAACGAAGACGGCACGGTCTGGGTCGTCTTCAACGGTGAAATCTACAACCACCGCGATCTGCGCGACACGCTGCAGGGGTTGGGCCATCGCTTCCGAACCGACCACGCCGACACGGAAGTGCTCGTCCACGGATACGAACAATGGGGTGAGAGAGTGGTCGACCGGCTGCGCGGCATGTTCGCATTTGCCGTGCTCGATCTTCGCCACGATCGAGTCTTTCTGGCCCGGGACCGCTTCGGCGAGAAGCCGCTCTACTATGCGGCCGATCCGTCGGGGGTCGCCTTCGCCTCGGAACTGAAGGCCTTGGCCCGATTGCCCGAGTTGGATCGGACCGTCTCGCCGGCTGCGTTGGTCGATTATCTCAGCCATGGCCTGGTTCCGGCTCCGCGAACGATCTATCACGCGGTCAAAAAGCTGCGAGCCGCGGAGCGAGTGACGTTCGATCTGACGCAACCCGAGCGTCCCCGGTCGGAGATCTATTGGACCCCCAGCTACGAACCGGACACGGAAACATCGGAATTGGAGTGGACCGAACGGTTCGAGGCCGAACTGAGCGAGGCGATCCGGCTGCGGATGATCAGCGACGTGCCGCTCGGGACGTTCCTCTCCGGTGGGCTCGACTCGACGATCGTGACTCGGGAGATGAGTCGGGCATCGAGCCGTGCAGTTCGTACGTTTTCGATCGGGTTCGACGATCCTCGATTCGACGAGTCGCCCTATGCAACCGAAGCGGCCCGAAAGTATGCCACCGTGCATCGTAGCGAGATCCTGTCGCCCGACGGGCTGCTCCAGACGGTGCCGCGAGTAGCGGAGATCTTCGATGAACCGTTCGCCGATTCCAGCGCGATTGCGACCTACCGCGTCTCGCAGTTGGCACGCGAAGACGTGACGGTCGCGCTTTGCGGCGACGGCGGCGACGAACTGCTGGCCGGCTATCGGCGCTACCGATTGCAGCATCGGCTTGCCCGATTCCTCGACCCTCAGCCGAACTTTCTGGTCAAGGCGGTCTTCCGGCCGGTCGCCGCCGCGTGGCCCCGCAACGCGCGAGGCAAGGCGTTGCTGAGTCTGATGGTTCCCCAGGCCAAACTCCGCTACTTCAAAGTGTTCCTCGACGACGATCTGGTCAACATGGCGGATCCCGAGTTGGCCCGTGGATGGACCAGCCTGTTGGAGCCGGCGTGGCCGAGCGATGCGTCCAACGGGCCGTCGAACCTGATCGACCGGATGTGTGCGACCGATTGCCGGTTCTACATCCCCGAGGACCTGATGGTCAAAGTGGACCGGACCAGCATGAGCGTCTCGCTGGAGACCCGATGTCCGTTGCTCGACCACAAACTGTTCGAACTGGTCGGGCGAATGCCGCTTCGAACGCGATTCGACGGCAAGACAACGAAACGGCCGTTCCGCAGAATCCTCGAACACGACCTTGGGCGCCCGTTCGTCGATCGTCCGAAGAAGGGGTTTTCCGTTCCGTTGGGACGATGGTTTCGGGCCGAACTGAACGAAGAACTCAACGACACCTTGCTGAAATCGGACGGCCTGGTCGCCTCACTCCTGACGCATGACACCGTCCGGCAGTTGATCGACGACCATTGCACGGGCAGCCGCGATCAGAGCAGTCGGCTGTGGAAGCTCTACATGCTCGAAAAGTGGAGCGAGCAGCACGGAAGCGGGCACCACGGAAACGGACACCACGGCAGCGGACAATCGGCAGCGACGGTGGTGCAACATGTCTGACCCGATCACAATCCTGCATGTTTTCGGCCGTATGAATCGCGGTGGTGCGGAAATGCGCACCCTCGAACTATTGCGACACATCGATCGCCGCCGCTTCCGCTTCCACTTCTGCACGCTCGCCGGTGTGCGTGGAGAACTCGACGACGAACTGCGTGCGCTGGGCTCGCCCGTTCACTCCGTGCGGCATGGCTCGTTCGGTTTTCCTCGTCGCTTCGGGAGCTTGCTGCGAGAACACCGTTTCGACGTCGTCTACTCGCACGTGTTGAACTACTCGGGTCTGATTCTGCGGCTCGCGGCGCACCACAAGGTGCCGATTCGCGCGGCGCTCTTGCGTAGTTTGCACGACGGGCGTGCCGATAGTCTTGGACGCACCACGTACCGGCGGCTGATGCGGCGCTGGATCGACCGCTATGCAACGAACATTCTGGCCGTCGGCGAAGGCGTGATGATCGGTGCCTGGGGACCGGATTGGAGAGCCGATCCGCGGTGCGAAGTGATCTACAACGGGCTGGACGTCGAACCGTTTCATGTCGAAGTGGAAGCCGAAGTCGCCGCCCAAACGGTTCGCCGAGAGTTCGACTTGCCGCCGGACGGTCCACTGTACGTCCACGTCGGCCACATGCGAAAGCCGAAGAACCACGGGCGGTTGATCGAGATCTTTGCCGCCGTACGACGACGCCAAGCGGATGCAAGCCTGCTGCTGGTAGGCCATGGCGAGCGGTCGGTCGAGCAGCGTCTGCGTCAACAGGCGGCTCGTCTCGGATTGGGCCGTTCGGTCGTTTTCTGTGGAGAACGGACCGACGTGCCGCGACTGCTTGCGGCGGCCGATGCGATGATCTTTCCGTCTCTGTGGGAAGGCCTGCCGGGCGCCGTGCTGGAAGCGGCTTCCGTGGGTACGCCCGTGTTGGCGACCGACCTGCCCGGCGTTCGCGACATTGCCACCCGGCTACCGCTCGTACGGTACCTTTCGCTCGATGAATTGGACTGGCAGTGGGCCGCCGCTTTGGAGAACCTCGCCAAGACGGCTGCCGACGCGGCCGTGCGCGAGGCGGCCCGGCGGGACTTTCGCAACAGCGTCTTCACGATCGACCAATGTGCCCAACGACATGGTCGGATCTGGGAAGGCGCCGCCAAGGAGACTGCATTGAAACCGGCGGCTTGAGGAGAACGTAGGGTGTGTGCTTGCACGCACGCTGGAAGGACACACTGCAAAACGCGTGGGTACAAGCACCCACCCTACGACTACGACTGAGACAAACATTTCAGACAACCGATCGGATGAGTATGGCCACTAGCACACGGAATTCTGTCGAGTCGGGCGGTGCCACGCACATTGCTGCGCGTGCATCGCGGCGTGTCCGCACGACAGGCCGTCGCGACGCATCCACGAAGCGGCTGACGATTCTCCACGTCCACGGACGCATGGGACGAGGCGGTGCCGAGATGCGCACCGTCGAGATGTTCCGAAACATCGACCGGCAGAAGTATCGGTTCCATTTCTGCGCGATGTCGGGACTGCCCGGCGAACTGGACGACGAGATCCGTTCTCTCGGTGGAATCGTACACCGAATGGCCCAGGAACCGGTCGGCTTTTCCAGGCGGCTGCGGCAATTGATCCGACGGCACGAATACGACGTCGTGCACTCTCACCTGCATTTCTATTCCGGCTATCCGCTGAAGTTGGCGGCCCAGTGCGGCGTACCGGTTCGGGTGGCCCATTTCCGCACGACACGCGACGACGTCGTCACCACGCCCTCGCGACGTGCGGCCAGGATCCTCCTGTCGCGACTCGTGCATCGTTACGCAACCGGTCGGATGACCCGACGGTGGATCGACGAGTATGCCACGGATATTCTCGGCGTGAGCCGCTGGGTGCTCGAAAGTACTTGGGGATCGCAGTGGACTGACGATCCGCGATGCCGCGTGGTCTACGACGCCTTGGACCCGGGTTCGTTCGAGGGAGCGTCCGATCGCCGCGCCGTCTGCCGGGAATTCGGTCTGGCGGAATCGTCGCCACTGTTGGTTCACGTCGGGCGCATGGCGGAACCGAAGAACCATGTTCGCCTGGTCTCGATCTTCGCCGAGGTGGTGCGACGCGAACCGGCCGCACGGCTGTTGCTGATCGGACGAACCGACGCCTATCGGGGCGATCATGCGATCGAGCGGCGCGTACGTGCGCGTATGGCCGAGTTGGGCATCGGCGATCGGGTCGTCTTCGCCGGGGAACGGACCGATGTGCCGCGGCTGTTGAAGGCGGCCGACCTGTTGATCTTCCCGTCGTTGTGGGAAGGGCTGGGCGACGTGGTGCTCGAAGCGCGTGCCGCCGGCACACCCGTGCTGGCCTGCGATCTGCCGTGCGTGCAGGAAATCGCCGATCGGCTGCCCGGCGTTCGCTGCCTGTCGCTCGACGAATCCGACGCCAAGTGGGCCGATTGGGCCGTGCGGTTGACCGGCCGCCGTCCGTCGGACCTGGAGCGGCGGACCGCCTTGGAGTTCTTTCGCCACAGCGAGTTCACCGTCGGAAGATGTCTCGACACGCTCTGCCGCCTATGGGACGGCACTGCATCGGGCGATGCGTCGGGAGGTGTTGCCGATGGGTAAAGCCGTGTTGATCCTGGCGTTCGCTTCCGCGGGCTTGAACTTCATCGCCCTGAGGATCGGCAACGTCTTCTATGCCGAATCGCCACTGTTTATCAACGTGGCCTTGTGCGTTCCGGCCGCCGCGCTGGGCGCGGCCGGTTGGTTTACGACCCGGAGCTTCGCCCGAGCCTGGCCGGTCGTCGTGTGCGTGCTGCTCGCGTGGATCGGCTTGCTCTACGCCTTCGAGATCGAAAAAAACCGGGGTATCGTGGCCGCCAGCTATCTGGCCATGGCACTGCCGATCGGCGCCTTGATCGTACAGCATCGGTGTTGGTGGCTTTGTGCAAAGGTCTATGTGATCACCAACGCTGTGGCGCTGGCCGTGGCCTTGTGGTTCGAATATCAGGCCTTCGGAGTGCATATCGGTCGGGCATCCTTCCGATTCGGGTGGCTTTGGAGCGACGACGGCATGCGACGATCGAATCCGAATGTGGTCGGCGGCCAGTTGGCGTTTGCGGCCTTGTTGGCCTTCATGCTCTATATGCGGGAAAACGCTTCCCGGGAGGCAAATGGTCGCAGCGACGCGGCCGATGCGAAACGCTTCAGTCTCGGGTGGACGTTCTTCCTGACAATGGGTGTTCTGTTGACGGCCTCGCGCGGCGCGTTCATGGCTTGGTTCGCCAGTCTCGGCGTCGTTTGGTTCTGGGGGAGTCGGTCCAGCGGTTCCGAAACACTGAAGAATCTTGTCGCCGTCTCCGTCCTGTTGCTGACGGCAATGGTTTTCGTTGCCGTGGCCGTCGGCTTCGCTCCCTGGGCCACGCTGCAGGAGCGGATCGAGCACGTGGCGAGTAGTGCGTCGTCGCCGACGGGGCGGCTGGTGGTCTGGCAGAATTCGCTCAGCATCTGGTGGTCCCATCCGCAGTACTTTTTGATAGGAACCGGCACGGGCGTCGCGCCCGATGTGCTGGGGGAATATGCCGGATACGTGATGAAGGACGGCGTCACCGTGGCCGCGGCCGATGCCCATAACGGGTTCGTCGAATGGGGATTGAGCTTCGGTCTGATTGGGATCGTTGCCGGCGTTTGCATGCTGCTGGCGATGTGGCGAAGGGCCTTTGGACTCGACCGCCGCCATGGGAGCGTGAATCGTCGGGCCGTCTTGCTCTGTTTTTGCCTGATTTCAATGTACTACGTGACCTTCTATCAATTGTTGTTCGTCGCGGCCGGTGCGTTGATTCTGGCCATGCTCTCCGAGCCGTGCAACCAACCGGCAGAAAGGTGTGCTGCATGACCATTCATGAGTACGTCGACCAACTCGAACGGGACACGAGCATCTCGACGTTCATCGAGGGAGATCGAGATGCGGAGATCGACTACGTCCGATCGAGCCTATCGCGTTTCGAGAGGATTGCCCGTTCCGTTCCAAACTCCAACGCTTCGCTACGAGTCCTCGACATCGGCACCACGCCTTTCACCCTCTATATCAAACAGACGCATCCGCACTACGAGGTGTCGACGCTGGACCGCACCGACTTGATGGCCGAGCGTTGCCGGCGGGCGGGCGTGCAACTGACGGCGTGCAATCTCGACGATGCCATACTGCCGTTCGACGATGAGTCGTTCGACGTGGTGATCTTCACCGAGGTACTCGAGCATATCTTCGCTCCTCCAAGCGACGTTCTCCGCGAAGTCAAGCGGATCATGCGTCCCTCCGGCAAACTGATTCTGGGCGTTCCGAATATCGCCCGACTTTCCGAACGGATCAAGCTGCTGCTGGGGCGTTCGCCGCTTCCCGAGGCCGACCATCAGATGAACAAGGATTGGCAGCACGGCCACGGCCATATTCACGAGTACACGCGAAGCGAAATCCTCTCGCTATGCCGGGCGGTCGACCTGCAACCGACCAAAGTCTACATGTTGGCCGTCAATCCCCTGGATATGGTACGAGGTCGAATGAAGTTCCATTGGAAGAAGTTCTTGTACTACAGCATCGTGTCGCTGTTTCCGTCGTTTCGAGGCTGCATTCACGTCGAATGCAGCAAGCAAACCGCCTAACGTAGTCACGGAGAGCCGCTTGTGATCGTCTTGCACGCAGCACCCATTACCTGGGGACGCATCGGCGGACTGCACGTCAGCATTCCGGCGCTCGTGGCTGCGCAGAGCCGCCTCGAAGGCGTCGAAGCCGCGTTGGCCGTGACGGTCGGTGGGCCCGATGTGCCGCCGCAACTCGGCTTCCCCGTCTTTCACCGGAAGATCAACGTCGGTGAAGACGGGCGGTTGAATCTTCCGACCCCGTTCGACCGGCCCGACATCGTCGTCTTCCACAGCACCTACATTCCGGCCCACGCCACGATCGCTCGGAGGCTGCGCCGGGCGGCCATCCCTTACATCATCTGCCCACGCGGCGGCATGACCCGCTATGCCCAGCAGCATCACGGTTGGAAGAAGATGTTGGGAAACCGGCTCTTCTTCAAACGGATGGTCGGCCGGGCCGAAGCGATCAACTGCCTCACGCACGGCGAGGCCCAGGAGTCGGAAGGCTGGAATCGGCCGACCTTCATCGTCGGCAACGGAACCACGCTCGCCGACGAAGCCGATCTGGCCACGCCCGGCCGACAGACCGCCCGACGTCTGATCTTCATCGGCCGTTTGCATATCGAGTACAAGGGGCTCGACATGCTGTTGGAGGCATGCGGGCTGATACGCGACGAACTGGAGGCAGCCGACGTGACCGTGGAACTGCACGGCCCCGATCATGCGGGAAGCACGAAGCTGCTCGAGAAACAAATTGCCGCTCTGCAATTGGATCGCACGGTCGAACTGGGTGGACCGGCCGTCGGCCGCGACAAGGTCTCCTTGCTGCGACGAGCCGACGCCTTCCTACATCCCTCGCGCAGCGAAGGCCATCCGATGGCCGTGCTCGAAGCGCTCGGCCATGGACTGCCCTGTCTGTTGACGCCCGTGACCCACGTGGCCGACGAAGTGGCAGCGGCCCGTGCCGGATGGCGGGTCGAGCCGACCGTCGAGTCGATCGCCCGAGGAATCGCCGCCATTCTGGCGACCGAGGATGACCAACTGCAAACGGCCGGAGAGAACGCCCGTCGATTGGCGGCCGAAACCTACGCCTGGGACGAAATCGCCACCCGGTCCGTACAAGAATATCACAAGTGGGCCGCTTAGAAGCGAACGATGAAAATCATTTACCTGCACCAATACTTCAACACACCGAGCATGGCCGGCGGTACGCGCTCCTATGAAATGGCCCGGCGCCTGGTCGAGCGGGGACACGAGGTCCACATGGTGACGTCGTCTCGCGACGGCGACGCGTCAAGCCGACACGAACAACGCTGGATCGAAACGGTCGAGGCTGGTATTCGAGTACACTGGTGTTCGGTGCCCTATTCGAACCAGATGAGCTACCGTCGCCGAATCGGCGCGTTCGTGAAGTTCTCGCGATTGGCGGCTCGCAAGGCGGCCTCGCTGCGGGGCGACGTGGTGCTGGCCACCAGTACGCCGTTGACGATCGCGTTGCCCGGTGTCTATGCGGCCCGACGGCAGTCGATCCCCATGGTGTTCGAGGTACGCGACCTATGGCCCGAGATGCCGATCGCGGTCGGCGCGCTGAAGAATCCGCTGATGATCCGGGCGGCTCGACGTCTGGAACACTTCGCCTATCGCAATGCGGCCCGGATCGTTGCGCTCTCGCCCGGCATGAAGGACGGCATCGTTGCAACCGGATACCCGGCGGAAAACGTGACCGTCATTCCCAACGGCTGCGATCTCTCGTTGTTCCGAGTGCCCAAGGAAACGGGCGTCGCCTTCCGATACCGCCAGAAATGGCTGCGAGACCGGCCATTGGTCGTCTACGCGGGCACACTGGGGACGATCAACGGGGTCGATTACCTGGCACGGCTTGCCGCGGCCGTTCGTCAGCGCGACGTGGGAATCCGGATCTTGGTGATCGGCTCCGGCCGCGAGGAGGAGAAGGTGCGGCAGACGGCACGCCGGCTGCGTGTGCTGGGACGCAACTTCTTCCTGTGGCCCTCGTTGTCGAAGGCCCAGATGCCGGCCGTGCTCTCGGCCGCCGACATGGCCGCGTCGGTCTTCCTCGACATCCCGCAGATGTGGAACAATTCAGCCAACAAAGTGTTCGACGCCTTGGCCGCCGGTCGGCCCACGATGATCAACCACGAGGGGTGGCATGCCGATCGGATCCGGCAGACCGGTTGCGGACTGGTGCTCGATCCGAAGGACCTCCAGTCCGCGGCCGACACGCTGGTCGGTGCGATTCGCGACAAACAATGGCTTGCCAGCGCCCGGGCTGCCGCCGCGAGAGTGGCCGAGGAGCAATTCGCCCGTGACGAGTTGGCCGAACAGCTCGAGTCCGTGTTGCTACGGGCCATCGGTGAACGTCAGACGATTCCTTTCGAACAACAACAGAAGGCGGCTGCCTAAACGAAGTACAATGACCACCGTTTAGCTGTCGCCGGCACGGCGACTTGGCCGAAAGTGTGCCGGCATCAAGTCGTCGTGCCGACGACAGCTAAACGAGGGAGTTATTTCTTTAACAGGACGACGATCGAACCATCATGCGAACCATCTTTTTCAAACGAATGATCGACATTGCCGTTGCCGCTTCGCTGCTTGTGACGACGTTTCCGCTGATGCTCGGGATCGGCCTGTTGATCTATCTGCGGATGGGTCGACCGATTCTGTTTCGTCAAATGCGGCCCGGGCTTCACGGTCGACCGTTTATGTTGCTGAAGTTCCGCACGATGCGCGACACCCGCTCGGCCGACGGACAACTGCTAAGCGACGCCCGGCGTCTAACCCGATTGGGCCGACTCCTGCGTCGCACCAGCCTCGACGAGTTACCGCAACTGTTTTGCGTGCTCGGCGGTTCGATGAGCCTGGTCGGGCCCCGGCCGCTGCTCATGCGGTATCTCCCGCGTTATTCGACGGAACAGGCAAGGCGTCACGACGTCAAACCGGGGGTAACCGGCTGGGCACAAATCAACGGTCGCAATGCCCTCTCCTGGGACGAGAAGTTCGCACTGGACGTTTGGTACGTCGATCACGAAAGCCTCGGGCTTTATCTTCGTATCTTGGCATGCACGTTCTCGAAAGTGTTTCGGCCCGAGGGGATCAGCCATGAGGGCGAGGCAACAATGCCCGAGTTCTGGGGAAACCGTCAACCGACCGACGCAGCCGATCCCTGCGAGTCGATCGGAGTTCACACGTGCCACGCGACGAAAGAACGTAAAGACATCATTTCATGTTGACCATGTTGTAGAGGAACAAAAGAGGATGAGTACTGCCACCGACTACGACGCGTTGATCCGCGACCATTACCGGCGCCAGGCCGACAAACATGGCGACAGCGAACGGTCGACCATGGAAGACGACGTCATTCGGGCAAAGGAAACCGAGGCGATCGAGGATTTCGTCCGATTGCTCGATGCGCGGCATCCGAGCAAGTCGCCGCTGCGTATTCTGGATCTCGGCTGCGGCAACGGCCACACGCTGCACTGCTTGTCGGAGAAGTTTCCCGGCCACCTCTATTCGGGCGGCGAGTTCTGCGACACTTTGCTCAATATCGCCAGGCGGCGGTCGCTGGAGCATTGCGAGTTCGTTTCGTGCGATGCCCGCGATATCTCCTTTGCCGACAACGCCTTAGATGCCGTGTTTACGCAGCGGTGCCTGATCAACATTCTCGACTGGGAAGACCAGTTGCAGGCGTTGCGTGAGATCGCCCGGGTTCTCAAGCCGGGCGGCCACTACTTGATGATCGAGTGTTTCACCGACGGGCTGGAGAATAACAACAAGGCCAGAACCGAGTGCGGCTTGGAGGCACTTCAGCCGGCCCACCACAATCGCTACTTCGACAAAAACGACCTGTTCGAAGCGATCGACGGCATGTTCCGCGTCGCCGACCCCGGGCAGCTCAGTCCCGGCTACGACGGCCCTTTGTGCGACACGAATTTCCTCAGCTCGCACTATTTCGTTGCCCGGGTGCTTCATCCGTTGGTGACGCAAGGAGAATGGATCCGAAACACCCAGTTCGTGAAGTTCTTCGCTGCGTTGCTGCCCCCGGTGGGCAACTACTCGCCGATTCAGCTCCATCTGTTCACCAAGTGTGAATGATACCCGTTGGGATTACGCGAATGCAAGAGATCGTCATGGATGACAAGCGAACGATCGACCTTCGACTCGCGTTGGAAGGCGGAACTCCGCTGCGCAGCACGCCGCTGCCGCCTTGGCCTGTGTTCGACCAGGCCGATATCGAACTGGTCGGTGCCGTACTGCGCTCGGGTAAGGTGAGTTACTGGACCGGCTCGCAGGGGCGGTTGTTCGAGCAGGAGTTCGCACGACTGATCGGTTGCCGGCATGCGGTGGCCATGAGCAATGGTTCCGTCGCACTGGAAGCCGCATTGGCCGCACTGGACATCGGGCCCGGCGACGAAGTGATCGTCACGGCTCGCAGTTTCGTTGCCTCGGCCGGCTGCTGCGTCATGCGAGGCGCCGTGCCGGTGTTTGCCGACGTGGATCCGACGAGCGGAAACATCACGCCCCGGACCGTTCGTTCCGCCATGAGTCCGCGCACCCGCGCGATCATCGCCGTTCACTTGGCCGGCTGGCCTTGCGACATGGATCCGATCATGGAACTGGCCGCCGAACAAGGGCTCCGCGTGATCGAGGATTGCGCACAGGCCCATGGCGCAACCTACAAGGGCCGAACGGTCGGGTCGATCGGCCATGCGGCTGCCTTCTCCTTCTGCCAGGACAAGATCCTGACGACCGGCGGCGAGGGGGGAATGCTGACAACCAACGATCGAGATGTTTGGCAAGCGGCATGGAGTTACAAGGACCACGGCAAGGATTACGAGGCCGTGCAGCGGCCCGGCGGGGTCGGCGTCTTCCGCTGGGTCCACCAGTCGATCGGCACGAACGGACGCATGACCGAAATGCAGGCCGCCGTGGGACGCTCGATGCTGCGAAAGCTGCCCGACTGGCTCGTCACGCGACGCAGGCATGCGTCCGTACTCAACGGGCATCTCGGCCGAATGCCCGAACTTCGCATCTCTATTCCACCGCGAACCGTCCAGCACAGCTACTACAAGTACTACGCTTTCGTGCGGCCCGAGCGACTCCGCGACGGTTGGTCGCGAGATCGGATCGTCCAGGCGTTGCAGGCCGAAGGGATTCCCTGCGGCAGCGGCATTTGCCCGGAAATCTATCGCGAAAAGGCCTTCGAAACGCGGCGTCTCGGCCCGGCGCGACGACTCACCACGGCCAAGCAACTGGGCGAGACGAGCCTCATGCTGCCGGTCCACCCAACGCTCACCCGAACCGATATCCTCGACATGTGTCGAGCGTTGCAGAAGGTCCTTGCCGCAGCAGCCGTCCAAGTGCCCGGCACGATGCAACGGGCCGCCTAGCACGTCACGACACACAAGCACTCCGGATCCTGCGTCCATGGCAATCGATTGGACAACCGCGGTGAAAGACGACTCCATGCCCCGCACATCGTGCGACGAGCACGGCCCGCTGTTTCCGCCGCGGCGCATTCTGACGATCGCAACCATCGCCATGCTGGTCGCCCTGGCCGCTTTGGGGATGGCACGAGCCGTGCATCTCGTAGCCGAGTCGTGGGGATGGCAGGTCGACTGCCCTCGGAACTGGCCGTTGAGCATGTTCTCGCTGAAGATCCCCGGCATCCACGAGCCGGTCGCCCAAGCGGGCATCGCCGTGGGAATCGCAGCCGTCTTTTTCTTGCTCGTGCGACGGCAACTGCATCGGATCACCGAGCATCGCTCCCTGTTGCTTGCGGCCGGTGGGCTGCTCGTGTTGAGCACGAACCTGATCCACGGGCCGACGTACGGATTGGTCCAGCCCCATCGCGATGCGCAGCAATACTACCACGACGCGGTGCAGGTATCGTCCGCAAGCCGCTTCCTCGAGGAGTTCAACACCAGGCAGCCGCAACTGGGGTGCCATGCCCGGACGCATCCGCCCGGTGCGGTCCTGTTACTGCACGGTCTGCGCCTTTCGTTGGGCTCGCCCGCGGCCATCTCGGTGGCCATGGCACTCGCGGCCGTCGGTCTGACGGGCTTCTTTTTCTACGGCGTGTTGGCCTACGATTTCGACCGGCAAACGTGCGGCTACGTGACGTTGCTGCTGCTGCTGATCCCCAGCATTCAGATCTACTACTGTGCCACGCTCGACGCGATCGTGGCCGGCTGTTTCCTGGGGCTGTTGTATTTCATTCGGCATCCGCACTGGGCAATCAGCGTGGCCGGGTCTCTGGCAAGCCTGCTTTGCGCCTCGATGCTCACGTTCGGGGCCTGCTTTCTCGGCCCGGTGCTCGTGGGAATCGAGCTTCTCACACGGCGGAGCCTGCGGCGATCGGCCGCGATCCTGTTGGGCGTGGGCCTCTTCTACGCAACGCTCTACCTGGCAACCGGGTTCGACTATCTTCGGGCCTTCCGAACCGCGTCGGTTTTGGAGAACCCCGGGGGGTTTATGTTGGCGACCGAGCCTGCTTCGTACGTCCTGACCCGACTGGAAAACGTGGCCGACGTCCTCTGGTACTTCGGCCCCTTCCTGCTGCTGCTCTCGATCGGCGGCATGCGTCTGTTGTGGCGAACGCGAGCCCATCCCCACGCACTGGCCACGACCGTGCTGGGTCTGCTCACGCTGACGGCCATGTTCGCAAGCGGAGCGTTCCGAACGGGTGAAACGGCCCGGGCGTGCCTCTTCATCGTACCCTATCTGATGCTGCCGGTCGCCGCCTATCTGCAACACCGCGGCTGCACGACACACGACAAGAGGGTGCTGGCATGGCTCGTCTTCGGACAGACGCTCGCCATGCAGACGCTCGGCGGGTACTATTGGTAGATCGCTAAGCGTCGTTCCATAGGCCTTCGAGGATCAAGAAGTCGACGGCCGCGTCGACGTTCTTCAGATCCGGCCCATGGTCCGATCTGGCCGTAACGCTTTGAAAACCGCCGGCCCAGTTCCTGAACAGGCCGCTGGTGTTGAACAATCGGACCCAGTCCTCGGCGGCTTCCAGCAAGTCGACCTGTTCGGAATCGACCAGCAATGCCGAGTCGTTTCCACCGGCCGTCGCATGGCCGAAGACTTCGTCGAACAGCTTGGCCCGATTGTAGAACCCGTCGCCATAGAGCGAAGCTTCGACCGCGTCGGCATAGAACGTGTCGTCACCGGCCGAGTCGTACAGGTTCGCCGTGTCGAAGCCGGCCCCACCCGTGCCAAAGGCATGCACCGCATCGAAGGATTTCGCTCGATTGTAGTAGCCGTCGCCGTAGAGAGACGCCTCGGTCGGATCGGCGTAGAAGGTATCGTCGCCGTCGGAGTCGAACAGCCGCGCGATGTCGGTGCCGCCGTCGGTCGCGTACGCGTGCGTGC
>JAZFUB010000414.1:0-5179 GCA_036447015.1 Thermoguttaceae bacterium
GAGAAAGAGCGTGCCGCCGGAAGCCAATTCGAACTTGCCCGACCGCGCCTCCTTGGCGTCGGTGAACGCACCCTTCTCGTGCCCGAACAGTTCACTTTCGGCCAACGTTTCGGGAATGGCGGCGCAATTGACGGCGATGAACGGTTTGTCGCGACGTCGGCTCAAATAGTGGATCGACTGCGAAACGACCTCCTTGCCGGTGCCGTTCTCTCCGAGAATCAGGACGGCCAGATCGGTATCGGCCACGCGACGCACGATCGATCGCAGCGCCTCGATCGCCGGGCTCTCGCCGATCATCTGCACCCTGCCGGCCGCCTCCTCGGCGATCTGCCGATTCATCGAAAGCAGTAGCTGGCGATCCTGGGCGTTCTCCAGCGCGACGGCCGCATGGCCGGCCAATTCGAGCAGGGCCGCCTCGTCCGACTCCGTAAAATGCCCCGACCGCTTGTTGATCAGTTCGAACGCGCCGAACAGTTCGCCCGAGCTGCCGTGCAGTGGAACGCACAGGAGCGTTCGGGTTTCGTACTTCAGTTGGGCGTCGACGTCGCGGTCGATCTGATCCGGTTCGGCGGCCGCCACGACACGCCGCGGCTCGCCGGTCTGGACGACCTGGCCGACGACGCCCCGGTCGTCGGGGATACGCAACTCGCCACCCTCGACCCCCAGCGCGGGTCGACCGACCAGCAGATGATTCGGCCGGTCCCAGAGAAAGATGCTGGCCCGATCGGCCCCCAACAGCCGCGTGGCCGCCTCGGCCATTTCCATCAATAGCGGCTCGACCTCGTGGGTCTGGTTCCATTGGTTGGCGATGTCGAGCATCGCTTCGAGCCGCTCGATTCGGTGACGGTCACGGCTTCGACGGCGAACCGTAACGAGGACCTCTTGCAGAACGGGCACCAACTGTTCGATAATCGACAGCGCGGTAGAGGCGTCGGTCGTCTTGGGGCAGTGCGCCACAAGGACCTCGTTGCCGGCCGAGCGTGTTGCCAACGGCGCGGCCACCCAATCCCGGGCCATACCGCCCGATTCCCGGTCGAGCACCTCGCCGAGCAAGTCATCCGGCAGCGATTGCGGCCGGCCCGCCTCGCCCAGCGCAATCCAGCGTCCCGCGTCGGTCGCAACCAGGGCCGTGAAGTCGGCCCCCGCCGCCTCGGCGATTGCCGGCAAGACGGCCGTCAGCAGTCCGGCCTGGTCGTCGACCCGACCCGACCGCCACAACAGGTCGGTAACCGTCGGGGCCAGCGCGGCATTGTTGCAGAGTCGAACGATACGGTCGCAATCAGGATTTGGGGGGGGTGTGAGATTCATGGCACCTTTCACCGGGTGGTCGAAATCCTTCGGGACACATGGATGTGGGTCAACATGATAACGATATCCACGGGAACCCTACCAAAGTGTCGTCCATTCGACAACGGATCTCGACCCATAGTGGCCCGATTGAGGGCATTTTGTCTCTCCTTCAGACGGACACCCCTTGCCCCTCACTGCGTAGCTTACCCATCTTGCCAGGAATGGGCCCTTGACCTGGAGGCCCGGCGCTGATAACCTCCGGGGTTTTACCCGATGCGTTTTCTGGAGCCAAGAACTGTGCCGTACGACAGCATCATCTGCGTGAAACAGGTCCCCGACACGGCCAATGTCACGGTCGATGCGATGAAAGAGGATGGGACCGTCAACCGGAGTGCCCTACCGACGATCTTCAATCCCGAGGATCTCAACGCCTTGGAGACGGCCCTGGAAATCCGGGATAACCATGGCGGCACGGTCACCGTGATTAGTATGGGCCCGCCAAAGGCGACCGACGTCCTGCGAGAATGTCTTTATCGCGGAGCCGATCGGGCGATTCTGCTGACCGACCGTCGGGCGGCCGCCAGCGACACCCTGGCCACCAGCTACATCCTCAGTCAGGCCATTCGGACGGTCGGGCGATACGACTTCGTCTTCTGCGGACGGCAGGCCATCGACGGCGATACGGCCCAGGTCGGGCCCCAGTGTGCCGAGAAACTCGATATCCCGCAGATCACGTATCTCGAAGAAGTGGTCGGCGTCTCCGGCGACACCGTACGCATCCGGCGGAACGTGGGCAACGGCTGGGAAATCGTCGAAGCGAAGCTGCCCGTGTTGGTCACCGTCCTCGATACGGCCAACGAACCGCGGCCTTGTGCGGCCAAGCGCGTGATGCGTCTGAAACGAGCGAAGACCCTGGGCGAACTGGAAGCCGAAGTACGCCGGGAAATGCCCGACGCCATCGACGCACAACGGGATGCCGAAGTGCAACGATTGGCCAACGGTTTGAAGGGGCGAGGGCTGCTGATCGAACAGTGGAACTTGGACGACATCGGCGCCGATCTGGAACGTTGCGGATTGTCCGGTTCGCCGACCAAGGTACACCGCATCCAGGCGATCGTGCTGACCAAGGAAGGCTACACCGAAATCGAGCCGACCGAGGAAGGGGCACGCCGCCTGGTCCACGAACTGATCGTCGACCGAACATTGGGTTAATGGCGAGACACGAGATAAAAGAAAAATGATCGAACCGAATCGACAGGGTGAAGTTTGGGTCTTTGCCGAGCAAGAGGATCACACGCTGCACGACGTGGCGTTGGAACTATGCGGCAAGGCTCGCGAACTGGCCGACCGGCTGGGCGTGAAGGTCGGCGCCGTGCTGCCCGGGGCGGGTGTGCGCCCGTTGGCCGAGAAACTCATTGCCCATGGTGCCGACAACGTCTACGTGGTCGACGACGAGCGGCTGGGCCATTACCAGACCGGCTCGTATGCCCAGGTGATGACCACGCTGATCGAGAAACATCGGCCGCAGGTCGTCATTTGCGGTGCGACGCCGATGGGCCGCGACCTGGCGCCTCGCGTGGCCTCGACGGTTCGGGCCGGTTTGACGGCCGATTGCACCGATCTGGAGATCAGCGACGTGACCGACCCGAAGACGAAGACCGACCATAAGAACCTGCTGTTGCAGATTCGGCCGGCGTTCGGCGGGAATATCATCGCCACGATCGTCAACTTCGATCGTTGGCCGCAGATGGCAACCGTCCGCGAAGGCGTGATGGCGCTGAAGGACGCGGACGACTCGCGGACCGGGCAGGTCATCGAAGAGAACGTCGAGATCAACGGCGAAGCCATGGCGATCAAGCTGATCGAGCGGCACATCGAGCCGCGGACCATCAACCTCAAAGGCGCACGAACGATCGTCGCCGGCGGCGGTGGGGTCGGAAGCAAGGAGAACTTCCAGTTGATCCACGACTTGGCCGGGGCCATCGGCGGCGCGGTCGGGGCCAGCCGGGCGGCCATTGATAGCGGCCTGATCGGTAAAGAGCATCAGATCGGACAGACCGGAACGACGGTCCGTCCGGCACTGTATATCGCGATCGGCATCAGCGGAGCGATCCAACATCGGGCCGGCATGGAAGAATCGGCCAAGATCATCGCCATCAACAGCGATCCCGATGCACCCATCTTTGGGGTCGCCCATTACGGCATCGTCGGCGACTACAAGACGGTGGTTCCCAAGTTGATCAAGGCGATCAAAGAGAAAGAGTAGGAGTTTTCACGTGGCGAACTATTTTTCCGACAACGAAGATCTTCAGTTCCTCTTCGACCATCTCGATCTGGCTGAATTGGCTCGAATTCAGGAAGACGATTTCGATCGTACCGAGGGCAACGGTTGCGACTATTCGCCGGCCAATGCCGAGGAGGCGGTCGACAATTACCGCCATATCCTCGAGATCGTCGGCCAGGTTGCCGGCGAGATGATCGCGCCGAACGCCGAGCAGATCGATCGCGAAGGCAACACGCTTAACGACGACGGCACCGTTACGCTGCATCCGCTGGTGCAGCGGAACCTCGATCGGCTGACGCAGGCCGACATGATGGGTTTCACCTTGCCGTACAAATACGGCGGGCTGAACTGCCCGAACCTGGTCTACACGATCGCGACCGAGATGATCAGCCGGGCCGACGTCTCGTTGATGAACATGTTCGGCCTGCAAGGCATCGCCGAAACGATCAATGCGTTCGCCAGTCAGGAGATCAAGGACGAGATCTTGCCGCGATTCGCCCGCGGCGACGTGACCGGGGCCATGGTGCTGACCGAGCCCGACGCCGGTAGCGATCTGCAAGCCATCCGCCTTCGGGCCGATCAGGACGAGCAGGGCAATTGGGTCCTTAACGGCGTGAAGCGATTCATCACGAACGGCTGCGGCGAAATCCTCCTGACCCTGGCACGAAGCGAGCCGGAAATCTCCGACGGACGCGGCCTGAGCCTGTTCATCTCCGAACGATCCGAGCACATTAAGGTGCGCCACCTCGAGAACAAGCTGGGGATCCACGGCTCGCCCACCTGCGAATTGGTCTACGAGAACATGCCGGCAAGGCTGATCGGCGACCGGCAGCGCGGGCTGATCACCTACGTGATGGCCCTGATGAACGGCGCCCGGGTCGGCATCGCCGCACAGTCGCTGGGCGTCGCCGAGGCCGCCTATCGGCTCGCGCGCACGTATGCCCACAGCCGAGAACAGTTCGGTGGACCGATCGAACGGCTGCCCGCCGTGGCCGAAATGGTGACCGACATGCGGATCCAAGTCGAGGCCGCCCGCGCATTGGCGTACGAAACGAGCAGTGCCTGCGATCAGGAGAATAACAATCTTCGCGTGCTCGAATGGGGTACTTGCGACAAGGACGAAACCAAGCGGCGCAAGAAACTCTCTCGCACCTTGAAGCGGATGAACGCCATGCTCACGCCGATGAGCAAGTACTACTGCTCCGAGATGTGCTGCACCGTGGCCGATACGGCGGTCCAGGTGCTCGGCGGGTCCGGCTACATGAAGGACTATGCGGCCGAACGCTATCTGCGCGACGCTCGAATCACGACGATCTACGAGGGTACCAGCCAGTTGCAGGTCCTAGCGGCAGTGCGCGGCGTGACGTCCGGTTCGTTCGAGAAGTGGACCGAACCGCACGATCAGAAGCAATACGACGACACGATGCTGGAAGAACTCAAGCAGGACTTGATCCAAGGCAAGCAGAAGATCATCGATGCGATCGAGTTCATCAAGCAGCAGGGCGGTTCGTATCTCGATCTGGCCGGACGCCGGCTGGTCGACTCGGCGATCGCCGTGATAGTCGGACACCTGTTCCTTGGCCAAGGGGTAGCCAACGACCGGAA
>JAZFUB010000415.1:0-4454 GCA_036447015.1 Thermoguttaceae bacterium
GATGCTTGCTTGCGGCGGCCGTGTTGCTCGGCCTGACGACGGCCGCTTCCGTGGCCTTTGCCCAGACGGAAAGCCCCGACGAGCCGAGTGTGGCCGTCGATCCGGAAGTCGCTTCCGACGAAGCCCGGCCGCCCGGCGAAACGGATACGATTCCGACCGAAGACCTTTGGAGCATCATCCGCGACGGCGGCCCGTTGATGATCCCCATCGGCATCTGCTCGCTGATCCTCGTGGCGTTCGTTTTCGAGCGAGCGGTCAGTCTGCGCCGGTCGCGAGTCATCCCCCGACCGTTCGTCAAACGGTTCCTCAAACAATTGCGCGAGGGGGAGCTGGATCGCGAGAAGGCGATGCAGTTGTGCTACGACAACAATTCGCCGGTGGCCGAAGTCTTCGGCGGCGCGGTTCGCAAATGGGGGCGGCCCTCGGTCGAGGTCGAGCAGGCCATCATCGATGCGGGCGAGCGTGCAACCAACGGTTTGCGGCGCTATTTGCGCGTGATCAACGGCGTAGCCACCGTCACGCCGCTGCTGGGGTTGCTGGGGACCGTCGTCGGGATGATTCGTGCTTTCAACAACATCGCCACGGCCGACGCCCTGGGACGTCCCGAACTTCTGGCCAAGGGAATCAGCGAGGCCCTGTTGACGACCGCCGCCGGGTTGACCGTCGCCATTCCGGCGCTGATCTTCTACCTGTTTTTCGTCAGTCGGGTCGACCGGCTGATCATCGAGATCGATGCGCTGGGGCAAGAGGTCGTCAACGTGATTGCGGCCGAAGAAATCGAAGAGAACGCAAATAAGAGAGTACGAACCTCGAAATCACGAGCCAGCGAAAAAAAGGAATCCGTCGCATAGAGAATCCCATGCCACTGAAAACCCATCTCGACGAACAGCCGACCTTGAACCTGACGCCGATGATCGACATCGTCTTCCTGTTGATCATCTTCTTCATGGTAGGCACGAAGTTCACGGAACTCGAACGAAAGATCTCACTCAAGGTGCCCGAGGTCGCCGATCGGGGAGCACTGACCGCCGCGCCCGAGCGAAAGGTCGTCAACGTCTATCGAGACGGCACGATCACGCTTGACGGAGCGACCGTCTCGTTGGAGCAAGTGACCGCACAACTGACCGCGGCAAGAGCCCAGTACAGCGACCTGGGCGTGTTGGTCCGTGGCGATGCACAGGGGGAATTTCAAGGTGTCGCGGCCGTGCTCAATGCGTGCAAACAGGCCGGCGTCGGAGACTTGGGAATCTCCGTCCGTTTGGCCCGGGAAGAACAGTAACTCGTCAAAGAGCAGAGCCAATGGGTGCGTTTCGGCTTGATCAGATACTCGATTCGATCACGGGTGCGGGAGCCCTCGTGACGTTGCTTTGGCTGGGATTGGCCATCCTGACCGTCATGATGCTGGTCTTGATGCAAACCCGCTGGGGACAGGCCCGCCCGTTGCGCAAATGTATCATTCTTTCGCTGTTGGCCCATCTGTTGCTGGTCGGATATGCCACAACCGTGCAGATCGTCTCCGCAGAGGTTCCGCCCGAGGAAGAGGTGATGCGTGTGACGTTCGTCGAAAACCGGCGGCAGAGTACCGACATTGCCGAAGAGTCGGTTCCGGAGCAAACACCTTGGGAGCAACTGCTCCACAACGCCGTCGTACAGCCGGATCGACCCGAAGTGCAACGCGAACCGATCCCATTGCCCGCGGAGCCGCAACGAGACATTCGCAACCAACAGACGAACCTACCCGAGGAGCCCCGCCTGGATCATTTGGCGATGGCCCGGGCCGAGCAGCCGCAACCAAAGCCGGCGACCGCTTCCGGCAGCATGGGGCGACCGTCGCCGGGCAAGGCGACGCCCGAGCAGATCGAAGCGCCGCGAGCCCAACGTCGCGAGGCCACCCGAGCGGAAGTGCCCGAGCAAGCGGATCCCGAGCGGCCTTCAACACCGCCGTTGACGAAAATGACGCCGGTGCGCGTCCCCAGTGCCGGTCTGCCGTCGGCCCTGCTGCAACATCCGGTCCCCTTGCCCCGAATGGCCACGCAGCCGACGACTGCCGATCCGGCCGGTTCTTTGGCCTCGCTGAGGGACCAATTGTCGACACCGACCCACCGTGAACCGGCCGAGACGGCTCATCGCGATGTCGACCCGGCCTATGGGGAAGCCGAACGTGCTTTGCCCGCCATCGAACACAGGACCGACATTTCAGCCGTTCCGGCGCCGAGTGAAGACCTCCAAGGCCCGGGCGCGGATCCCGGGCTGCCGAATGCGGATGTTGCGATCCTCGTCCCGTTGAACTCCCGACGCGACCAGTCCGAGGGAACTCCGCGCCGGATCCCGGGCGTCTACAGCCTCCGCACTGCTCCCGACCGGCAGCGCCAGGCCAAACTCCACGGTGCCACCACGGAAACCGAAGCCGCCGTCAAAGCGGCCCTGAAATGGTTGGCCGACAACCAAAGCCCCGACGGCCGATGGAATGCAGCCCAATACGGTGCCGGACAGGAACGGCTCGTGCTGGGACGAAGACGCCAGAGTGCCGGGATTCAAGCCGATACCGGTATCACCGGCCTGACGCTGTTGGCCTTCCTCGCCTCCGGCCACACGCATCGAGAAGGTGCCTATCGCGAAAACGTCCTGCGGGGTTTGCAATTCCTGCTGAGTATCCAGGCCGAGGACGGCAGCCTCGGCGGCCAGGCAACTCCGTTCGCGAAAATGTATTGCCACGGCATGGCTGCACTCGCGCTGAGTGAGGCCTACGGCATGACCGGCGACCAGCGATTGCGAGAGCCCGTCCGTCGCGCCATCGACTACACGATCCGCGCCCAGGATCCCTCGTTGGGCGGGTTCAGGTATAATCCGGGGGACAGGGGAGACACCAGCCAATGCGGCTGGCAACTGATGGCGCTCAAAAGCGCGGAACTGGCCGGCATCCGCGTGCCGGTGGCAACGAAGAACGGCGTCATTCGATATCTGCGGTCAGTCGCTTCCGGCACGCACGGCGGTCTGGCCTCCTATCGGGCCGGAGAACGGGTGAGCCGGCCCATGACCGCCGAAGCCCTCGTCTGTTGGCAGTTCCTCGGAATTCCTCGCGAGCATCCGGCACTGAGCGAAGCCGGCAATTATCTGTTGGGTGAGCTACCGGGCAAGGGGGAAGACAACCTCTATTATTGGTATTATGCCACTCTCGGGATGTATCAACTGCAAGGTCCGCACTGGCAGCGGTGGAACGAAGCATTGCAGGAAACTCTCCTGTCTCGGCAGCAAGAATCGGGCCCAACGGCCGGAAGCTGGGAGCCGAACACAGTTTGGGGAGGCTACGGGGGCCGCGTTTTCACCACGGCGATGGCGACGCTCTGTCTGGAGGTCTACTATCGGTTCCTTCCGTTGTACGTCGACGCAGCACCGAAAGAGGCACCCCCCCAATAGGCTTGAAACGAGAGCCTTTTGGGTCTTCGTTTGACATGGCCGGCGGCCCCAGTACAATTGAATGTTGGAGCCGGGGGCTGTGATCGCCGTTGGAGAGCAGTTTGCCCCGTTTTCCAGTTGATGGGCCGCCTTCCTGCCGAGTGAGTTGTCGTGACCGCGAGGCCGGCCCCGCCTTTGTTGCTTCCGATCCATACCTCGTGAGAACCCGGCCATGCCGTTACCTTTCGGTTTTTTTTCTCCAGGACCGTTCGAGATCATCATCATTGCGATGATCGTCCTGCTGCTGTTCGGCAACCGCCTACCCAGCGTCATGCGTTCGATGGGCCAGGGGATCGTCGAGTTCAAGAAGGGTGTCCGGGGAATCGAAAATGAAGTCGACAGTTCGGCAAAGAACAACAACGACGATCACGGCAACAACTAGTTTCGGTCCAATGAGTCCGGTCCAGAAAAGTCTGGTGGAACAATCGTAGGAGATGGGATGATGAACGTACCGTTTGCTTTCTTTTCCCCCGGCCCGATGGAACTGATGATCATCGGCGTCATTGCGGTCTTGCTGTTCGGCAAACGATTGCCCGAGGTAGGACGCTCGCTAGGTAAGGGGATCGTCGAGTTCAAGAAAGGGGTCAGCGGCATCGAGGACGAGGTCGACTCGGCCACGAAGTCTGCCGCGGTCACCCACAGTTCGGACCATCGCGAGGAAGCGACGGCACCGAAGTTCGAGCCACCGACAAGCGAGCCGAAGGCCGAAACGGTTGAAGGCTGAGCTTCTCCGGACGAAGCAAACCTTCTGGACTCCACCTCTCTTGCACGCACGTGCAAAAGCATGCATAATCCGGTCGCGGTGCATGTCACACAGAAAAGCCGATATCGTTTCGTACAGGCCGGGGCGCTGAAGAGCCCGGCAATCGGGCGACTAGCTCAGTTGGTTAGAGCGCTATCCTCACACGGTAGAAGTCACTGGTTCGAGCCCAGTGTCGCCCACTCGACATAAACCCAGCCGAATCTTGGATTTAGATACCTGCCGACGGTCGGCAGTG
>JAZFUB010000416.1:0-5607 GCA_036447015.1 Thermoguttaceae bacterium
CGTCGCCCGAACCGCCGAGGCCGGTTGCCGGCATGCTGGCCCAGTTCAAGGGACCCGCTACGTTGAAAGTGGCCGCCTCGCGAATCCGCGACGAGGGTTTTTCGCGCTGGGACGTTCACAGTCCGTTCCCGATTCACGGCATCGATCGGGCGATGGGGATTCGGCCGACGATTCTGCCCTGGTTGGTGTTCGGTGCGGGCATGACCGGTGCGGTGGTTGCGTTGCTGATGCAGTGGTGGATGAATGCGATCGACTATCCGATGAACATCAGCGGCAAACCGTTGTTCAGCCTGCCGGCCAATATCCCGATCATCTTCGAGGTCATCGTGCTCTTCAGCGCGATCGCGGCCTTTGGCGGCGTGCTCGTCTTGAACCGCCTGCCGCAGTTCTCGCATGCCGTCTTCTCCGCCGAGCGGTTCCGACGTGTGACGACCGACGGTTTTCTGTTGGTAATCGATGCGGCCGACCCGAAGTTCGATGAGGCGGCCACCCGGACGCTGCTCGAATCGCTCGAACCGGACGGCATCGAGACGTTTCGCGAGACGGCCAATGGACGCGGCTTGCCGACCGTGCTTGTTTGGGGTAGTGTCGTGGTCGTAGCGTTGGCTTTGCTGCCGCCGCTACTGATCGCCAGGGCACGCGGGGCCAAGTCGGCTTCGCCGCGGATCCACATTATCCAGGACATGGACTTCCAGCCGAAGTACAAGACGCAGACCGCCGGGCCGTTGTTCGCCGACGGTCGTGCGATGCGTCCGCCCGTGCCGGGAACGATTGCCGACGGCCAGCTCGACGACGACCCCTATTTCGATCGGGGCTATCTTGTCCTCGGCAGAGACGAGAAGGGCGAGGAAATCCGCGACTACTTTACCACGTTTCCGATTCGCGTCGACATGGCGACCATCTTGCGAGGGCAGGAGCGGTTCGGTATCTATTGCGCTCCGTGCCATGGGTTGGTCGGCGAAGGGGGGGCGACCGGCATCGTTTCCATCCGTGCGCTGGATCGCGAGGAAGAGCTCTGGGTTCTGCCGCGATCGATGCACGCCAAAGTGGTCCGCGAGCAACCGCCCGGAGAGCTTTTCAATACGATCACCAACGGCAAGGGAAGGATGCCCGCCTATGGGCCGCAGATCCCCGTGGAAGACCGTTGGGCCATTGTGCTCTACGAAAAGGCATTGCAGCGGAGCCAAAACGCGACGATCGACGACGTTCCCGAAGAGGACCGACCTCACCTGCGATAAAGGACTCGAACTGTGAATATGGAGTGGAAAATGGGGACTGGCTCCGAGCCACAACAGATGTCAAACCCGCAAGAGAACGCCGCCGGCTCGGTGCCTGTCCCCTTTTTCCACGGACGTCCCAGTGGCGCCGCCCGAAAAGGGGGACAGGCACCGTCGGCAACACGAATCACAACTGCCATACCGACCATCGACGGAGCCAGTCCCCCTTTTCGGGCTCCCGCGTTCATTGTTTGAGTAACGATCATGCAAGCAAACCCGACCTCCAATTCGACCGCCTCAAAGCAAACGCTGGGCAGCATTGCGCCGCGTGCGTGCGTGGCTCTGGCCGTGTTCGGCGTGGTCATGCTTGCGGCCGCGCTGGGACTGGGCAACGCCCGGGGCGATGACTTGCGGTACTTCTTCCATAGTTATCTGACCGGCTATTGTTTTTTCCTGAGCATTTCGCTCGGGGCGTTGTTCTTCGTGGCGTTGCAGCACGCGACCCGGGCCGGCTGGAGTGTGACCGTCCGCCGGTTGGCCGAGGTACTTGCCGCGAATATACTCGTGCCGGCGATTCTCTTTCTGCCGATTGTGATCCCGGTGTTTCAGGAAAGTGGAAGCCTCTATCCGTGGGCCGATCCGCAGGTCGTCGCCCAGAGCGAACTGTTGCAGCACAAGGCGGCCTATCTGGATCCCGTGTTCTTTGCCGCCCGAGCGGTGGTCTACTTTGCCGTTTGGGGCTTGCTCGGCAGCTACTTCCTGCGACTGTCGACTCGACAGGATCAGTCGGGCGATCCCAAACTGACTCAGCGTATGGAACGGCTCGGCGGGCCGGCGATTCTGCTTCTCGCCCTGACGGTCACGTTCGCCGCGTTCGACTGGCTGATGTCGCTCGATCCAGAGTGGTTCAGCACGATCTTCGGGATCTATTACTATGCCGGTGCGGTCGTCGGGTTCCAGGCCGTGCTGATCCTGGCCGCAATGCTGCTGCAAGCGACCGGGCGGGTCTCCGACCGCTCGATCACCGTCGAACACTACCACGACATGGGCAAACTGCTGTTCACGTTCGTCTTCTTCTGGGGTTACATCGCGTTTTGCCAGTACATGCTGATCTGGTATGCGAATATTCCAGAGGAAACCGGTTGGTATCTGACCCGGCAGACGGGTTCATGGAAGTGGGTCTCGCTGATACTATTATTTGGGCACTTGTTGATCCCGTTCGTCGCGTTGCTCTCGCGCGAGGTGAGGCGGCGCAAGGTGTTGTTGGGTTTCTGGGCCGTTTGGCTGTTGGCCGTCCATTGGGTCGATGTCTACTGGCTGGTGATGCCCGGCGTCGACGGCCAATCGGCCCCAATCAGTCTGATCGACGGAGCCTGTCTGTTGGGGATCGGCTCGCTCTATCTGGCTGGAGCCGTGCTGATCGCGGGCCGCCGTTCGCTGGTCGTGCTGGGCGATCCGCGGCTGGATGAATCGTTGGCGTTCGAGAATTCATAGCGTTTCCTTTTGAGAGAGAACCATGGCAAAGTACGACGATTTGAACACGCCTGCGGTTGCGGTGGTCGGTTTGGTGGGAACGATTCTCACGGTGGCGGTCGTCCTCGCGCTGGTCGTCGTCTATAATCGCATCGATGCCCGGCTGGAGTACGAGAAGAACATCAGCCCGGTTCCCGCCGAAATCAGCACGCTGGTGGCTAACCAACGGATCACGCTGACCGAGACACGTTGGCTCAGTCAGGAGACCGGGGTGGTTCGCATTCCGATCAGCCGGGCCATGGAACTGGTCGTGGCGGAAGTTGCCTCGAAGCAGGCCACTGCGAAGGAGCCGGACGATGGACGGTAAACCAGTCGCGATCGTTGCGATGCTGGGACTCTTGGCCTATGCCGGCGTGGTCTCGGCCCAACTCAACCGAGCGCCGAAGGAACTCGAAGACGTCGGCGTCGAGGAACATTTCGACACGCAGATCCCGTTGGACACACCCTTCATCGACTCGGGCGGCAACAAGGTGACGATCGGGCAACTGTTCGACGGCACTCGGCCCGTGGTCCTGACGCTAAACTATTCCGATTGCCCCATGCTCTGCATCCTGCAACTGAACGGCCTGACGGACGGCATGAAACGGGCACCGTTGGAGTTGAGTACCGAGTATCAGGTCATCACGATCAGCATCGATCCGCTGGAGAGCCCCGAGCGGGCACAGCTTACCAAACAAAAATACCTAAAACTGTACGGAAGACCGGGCGGCAGCGAAGGCTGGCATTTCCTGACCGGGCGGGAGTCGGATATCCAGCGGGTTGCCAAGGCCGTCGGGTTCCACTACAAGTACGTGCCCGAGACCAAGCAATTCGCCCATGCGGCCGTCGCCATGATCTGCACTCCGGAAGGTCGCGTGTCGAAGTATCTCTACGGGATCGAGTACGATCCGCAGACGCTCCGGTTTTCGCTGCTGGAGGCGGCCGAGGGCAAAATCGGCTCGACGGTCGATCGGTTTCTGCTATATTGCTTCCACTACGACGCGACGTCGGGCCGCTATGGGCCGGCCGCGTTTCGAATCATGCAACTCGGCGGCGTGCTTACGCTGGTGGTCCTCGGCAGCGTGCTCTCGTTCTATTGGCTACGCGAGTCTCACAAGAAAAAGGCCAAGCCGGAAGAAAAGACCTCATGACGCTGGCAACACACGTATCACGGATGACCACACTGCCGGCCATGACGCTGCTGGCTCAGGCCGACGGCTCCTTCTGGCTTCCACCGCAACGTTCGACCACGGCCCCCGCGGTCGACGCCGTTTTCAGCCTGATTTTCTGGATCTCGGCCTTCTTCTTCGCGCTGATCGTCAGCGTGATGATCTTCTTCGTCGTGCGCTACCGGCGTCGCGCGGGAGTCGAACCGGAAGCGAGCCCCAACCACAGCATGCTGTTGGAGCTCACATGGAGCGTGATTCCTTTTGGCCTGGTCGTGTGGATTTTCTACCAGAGCATCATCGTCTATATGGACGTACGGACGCCGCCACGCGAGGCCTATGAAATTCGCGTGATTGCGCAGAAATGGAAATGGGCGTTCCGGTATCCCAACGGCTACGTCGACGAGAACCTGCACGTCCCGGTCGGCGAGCCGGTCCGGTTGCTGATGACCTCGAAGGACGTCATCCATAGCTTGTCCATTCCCGATTTTCGTTTGAAGATGGATATCGTGCCGGGCCGCGACACGAAGACCTGGTTCAATGCAACGCGGCCGGGTACGTACGATCTGTACTGTACCGAGTACTGCGGCACGGGCCACTCGCAGATGCTCTCGTCGGTCGTCGTGCATCCGCCGGGGCAGTTCGACAACTGGCTGGAGGACGCGGCAAACTTCCTAGATACGATGGCCCCGGACAAGGCGGGCGAGTTGCTCGTACAAAAACGCGGCTGCTTGCAGTGCCATATGACTGATGAATCACGGCTGATCGGTCCCGGTTTCAAAGGGATTTTCGGCCAGCAACGCCGCTTTACCGATGGAAGCACCGGCCTGGTCGACGAAAACTACATCCGCCAATCGATCCTCGAACCGGCGGCCAAGGTGCGCGAAACGTACCGAGACGAAATGTCGACGTACATGGGAATTCTGAGCGACGACGAGATCGACGCCATCATTGCATACATCAAATCGCTGAAATAGGTTATCGTTCCATGGCCGAGGCCCGCACCGACAACTACCTGACGCACACGACCGGACTGCGGTCTTGGATCTTCACGCTCGACCACAAACGGATCGGCGTGATGTATCTGGTTTCGATCATGGCCGCACTGGCGCTCGGCGGGTTCTTCGCCATGATGATTCGCGCCGAATTGGCCTCGCCCGGGGCGGGGGTGTTCGACGACGTGGCCCGGCTGTTGAACCCGTTTCGTTCCACGAATCTCGAACCGGCCGACTACTACAACCAGGCGTTCACACTGCACGGGGCGGTGATGATCTTTCTGTTCATCATTCCGGGCATTCCCGCCGCTCTGGGTAACTTCGTGCTGCCGATCATGCTCGGGGCCAAGGACGTCGCCTTCCCGCGGCTGAACCTGGCCAGCTATTATCTGTATGCCATCGGGGCCATCTTCTTCGTGCTCACGCTCGTGCTCGGCGGGCTCGACACCGGCTGGACCTTTTACACGCCCTACAGCACCGAAACCAACACGATGGTGATCACGGCCACCACCGGGGCGTTTATCCTGGGGTTCAGCTCGATCTTCACGGGCTTGAACTTCGTCGCAACGATCCACACGCTACGTCCCCCGGGAATGACGTGGTTCAAGATGCCGCTGTTCGTGTGGTCGAACTACGCGACCAGCCTGATTCAGGTGCTCGGAACACCGGTTCTCGCGGTTACGATCGTGCTGCTCGCCTGCGAGCGGGTGTTCCATC
>JAZFUB010000417.1:0-11407 GCA_036447015.1 Thermoguttaceae bacterium
GCCCTCGCCGGGTTGGTTGCCGCTGCCGGACCGGTTCTGATCCATCTGCTCAATCGCCGGCGTTTCAAGGTGGTCCCTTGGGCGGCGATGGATTTTCTGCAAGAGGCGATCGTACACAGTCGGCGGATCCTGCAACTGCGCGACCTGTTGTTGTTGGCCATCCGAACGCTGTGCATCGTGGCGTTCGGCGCCGCGCTGGCCCAGCCGTTCTTCAGCGGCTTCGTCAGCACCGGTTCAGACGCCAGGCCGGTCCACGCCGTGTTGCTGATGGACAACAGCCTGAGCATGGGATACGCGATCGGGCGGAAAGTCGAGCAGGGCGAGGAGCAAGATATCACGTTGCTCGACGAGGCAAAAGACCAGGCCGCCGATGTGGTTCGGCAACTGCCCGCCGGAAGCCGCATCTCGATACTGCCGACCTGCGGCCAGCGTTCCAGGGACGGGGCGACCGGATACAACATCGACGCCTACTACGGCAAGGACGACGCGCTGGCGGCCTTGGCGACGATCCGCCCCGTCGATCAGGCGGCCTTGGCCCACGAAACGATCGATCGGGCACTGCGGGCTTGCAACCGAGTGCCCGACCCGGCGGACAAGAAGATCGTCCTGTTCACGGATCGGCAGGTCGCCGATTGGCCGGTCGAATCCTTGGCCGTTCATTTGAAGGAGCTTCCCGGCCCGGTTCAGGTCGTGCGGATCGAGCCGGACGATGTGGTGGAAAATGCCTGGATATCGAAGTTCGAAATCCGGGACGGCATCACCGACCTGCAAACGCCGGCCGTCTTTCTGGCCACAATCAACTACGAAGGCCCCGAGCCCAAGCGGGGCGTCGAAGTGAGCCTGACCATCAACGGCGAACCGTTCGCTTCACCGACGGTCGACCTACAGCCGGGCCAGCAACTCGAAATCGAGTTCCCTCCCTACCTGTTCCGCGCCACGCAGTTCGACGCCCTGGAAAACCCCGATCTGAGCAAGGGCCGAATCGCGCTGGCCACCGCCAGAATCTCGATTGCCGCGGGGGACGGCAACCCACTGGACGGCTTGGCGGCCGACGACGAACGGTTCGTGGTGGTGCCGGTCGCGGCCACGTTGCCGGTCGTGTTCATCGACCAGTTGGGCGAGAACGAGAATCCCCGACTGGAACTCTACGGCGAGACGATCCGGTTGCGCCGTCTGCTGGCCCCGAAGATGGGCCGCGCCGGCCGCGCCCATCAACTGATCGAAATCAAGAGAAGACAGATCACCCAAGTCGATCGCAGCCTGTTGGAAGACGCCAGGTTGGTCGTCATCGGCGGCGTCAGGAGCCCGGACTCCGAGGCCACGGTCGCCCTGTTGCGGGCCTACGTCGAGCAGGGCGGCAACCTGGTGATTACCGCCGGCGGCCAGTTCGACCCGATCGCGTGGAACGACGCGGCCTGGCTCGACGGCCTGGGGATTCTGCCGGCGCCGCTGGGGCCCGAACTGATCGGCCGGCTTCCTACTGGAGGAGGAGCCGACGATGCCCCGGAGCTCGAGTCGTTCCGCCTCGACTACGACAGCATGAAGAATCACGACTACTTCCGATTGGAGAACAGTTCGGACGAGGAGTTGCGTGAACTGTACCGCCAGCCCTTCTTCTTCAAAACGGTCGAAGCGCTCGACAACGACCAGTCGCGGCGCCTGATGGTCGAGACCACGGCAAATCACCTCCAACAGCGTCAGACCGAGTTGGCGGACATCGACAGCCGGCTCGCACAATTGCGCGACTTGGAAACGCAGCAAAAGCTTACGGCCGACGGTCGCGACGAACGAACCGAGTTGGAGACTCGACGCAGCACGCTCAAGCCGGACTGGCTCCTATGGAGCGATCCGGCACAAGCGGAAGACGATAACGTTCAAGAGGGGACCGTCGCGGCCGAGCAGCGGGCCGAACGAACGAAATTCTCCGTGCTGGCGAGGTACTCCAACGGCTTGCCCTTCATGGTCGAGCGCCGCATCGGGCGAGGCAAGGTCCTTTTGGTCACGACCGGCGTCTTCCCCCGATGGAACACGCTGCCGCTGGTCAACACGGTATTGATTTACGATCGCATCTTTCGGGCGATGCTTCAGGAGACGCTCCCGAGACGAAACATGAGTTCGCAGGGGAGTTTCATTGTGCCCGTGTCGGCGGCCGCGAGAAACGCGCGCATCACGCTCAGCGGCCCTGATCATCCGGCCGAGCCGCTTGTCGTCCAGGCCGTGGGAGCCAACCGCCACGGGATCACCATCGAGAGCATCACCCGGCGCGGGCTGTATCTGATCTCGGCCGATCGCACCGAAGAGTCCCTCGGGCAGGGGCTTGAAAGCCGATTGTGGACCCTGCCGCTGGCCGTCAACGGGCCGGCCGAAGAATCGCAACTCCTTTCGGCCGAGGAGATTCGGCGCCGGGCGGCACAGCGGGGATTAGACGGGGGGCGGTCAGACGGGTTCGCGGACCAGGCCTCGGCCTTGTCGCTCGACGACTTCCAATCGGCCCGGGTCCGCGGAGGAAAACTCTGGAAGTGGGTCATCGGCCTGGTGCTGGCTTGTTTGCTGCTGGAACTGGTGGTCCTGTCGTCGAAAAATGGCGCCCGGCCAATGAGCAATGAGCAATGAGCAATGAGCAATGAGCAATGAGCAATGAGCAATGAGCAATGACTAGATCGATGTCGGAAACCATGACGAACCTACTTGGGCGATTGCTCGGTACCGAGGGCGCCGATCAGATCACGCAGTACGACTTGTCGCTCGCCGCGCCGTGGGCCAGCGACGGACCGGCGTGGCTGTTGTTCGGGTGCGCGGGGCTCGTGTTCGTGGCAATCGTCTTCTACGTGCGTTTCCAGCAACGCGGTCATGCTCGCACACGCTTCGTGCTGACACTGCTGCGAGCCACGGCTTTGTCCTTGTTGCTGTTGATACTGGCCGAACCGATACTGACCGTTTCAATTACCGGCCAGAAGCGGCCGACGCTCTGGCTGCTCTTCGACGGAACCGATAGCATGGCCATTCGCGACCGGTTCAGCGATACCGACCGTGCCAAGCTGGCGAGCGCGTGCGGCGTCGAGGACCAGTCCGGCGAAGTCGGCAACTCGGGCGGTTCTGCCGATCTCGAACTCTCGCGAATCGACTACGTGAAACACTTGCTGCGAAAAGAGGACGATAACCTCCTGGTCGCACTTGCCAAAAAGGCCCGCCTTCAGGCGTTCCTATTCGACTCGGCCGACGGTGTTCGCTCGCTGGAGTTATCGCCCGACGGTGGCGGCGTTGATGGCACCGACGTCGACGGCGAACACCTGGGCCGGCAGTTGACGACCAACGGCAAGGTATCGGCCATCGGCACGGCGTTGGACGACCTGGCAAGGAGGCACGCCACGAGCAACCTGGGCGGATTGTTGATCTTCAGCGACTTCGATCAGAACTCGGGCAAGTCGGCCAAGGAGGCGGCCCGGCGGCTTGACACCAAAATCTACACGGTCGGAGTGGGCGCGACCGACGCCATCGACGTCGCCGTGTCGATCCAGGCCCCGATGATCATGAAGAAGGATGAGCGGTCCGAAGTCACGGTGATCCTGCGTCAGCGAGGGCTCGAGGGCGAGCAGGTCCGAGTCACGGTGACCGCCCGGCGATTGGACGCCGCGCAGGACGCGCAAGACGACGTCGTAATACCCGTCGGCGAAGAAGATGTAACGCTTTCGGGCCCCTCGAGCGAACAGTCGTTCTCGTACGTCCCCGAAACGACGGGACGATTCGCGTTTCAGGTCGAGGTCGAACCGGTCGTCGGCGAGGCCGTGCACGAAAACAATCAGGCACAACGCGAGGTGGCCGTCCGCGACGATTTCCTGCGCGTGCTCTACGTCGAGTACGAGCC
Source organism: Thermoguttaceae bacterium (assembly GCA_036447015.1). Lineage (GTDB taxonomy): Bacteria > Planctomycetota > Planctomycetia > Pirellulales > Thermoguttaceae > JAZFUB01. The sequence continues at coordinate 3,866 of JAZFUB010000417.1, forward strand.
GTCCTGGGAATGGCGGTTCGTCAAGGAGGTGTTCCATCGCGACCAACTCGTCGGCATGGAGGGATTCCGAACCTACCTGCGCTCGTCCGATGCCCGGGTACGCGATTCCAACGCGATGTTTCTGAAGAGCCTGACTCCCTCGCGAAAGGAGTTCTTCGCCAACGACGTAATCTTCCTGGGCGATCTGCCGGCCACCGTGCTGAGCCCGAGGTTCTGCGAGATGACCGAAGAGTTCGTCCGCAACTTCGGCGGCGGGTTGGTCGTCGTCTCGGGACCTCGCTATGGTCCGGGGCAACTGGCAGGCACGGAAATCGAGAGGATGCTGCCGGTGAGGTTCGATCCCGATTTGGTCGGTTCTCCCGGCGATCGCATTGAGGACGGGCGGCCGTTTCGTTTGGCCCTGACCCCTTTGGCGGGGCAGTTCGACTTCATGCGTCTGGGAGCCGACGAAGAAGAGAGCCGCGAGGCCTGGGATAACCTGGGGCCTTTGCCCTGGTATCAGCCGGTCTCCGGTCTGCATTCGCAGGCCGTCGTGCTGGCCGAGCATCCGACGCATTTGTGCCAAAAGCAGCGCGACGGTTCCAGCGCCGCAAGCGAAGGGTTCCTCTCGGGAAACGAGTCCGAAGCCGACGACGCCGGATCCGCAGCGGCGACCCGGCAGCCGCTCATTGCGATTCGGAAGTATGGGGCGGGCGAGGTGATCTATCTGGGTTTCAACGAAACCTGGCGGCTGCGACGGAAGTACGGCGAGCGTTACTACCGCCAGTTCTGGGGCCAGATGATCCATCGCCTCGGCCTGAGCCATGCGATCGGTAGCCAGAAGCGATTCGTCGTACGCACCGACCGGCGCGGCTATCAGGTCGACGATCGCGTCCGAGTCACGGTGGAAGCCTATGACGAGCAGTTTCAGCCGCTCACGGAATCCGGCTTGAGGGACACGGTAGCCGGAGTCGCAAGACTTCGGGTGCGTTACGACAACGCCCGAAGTGTTGCGACTCCGGCTACGGACGCCGGCGCAACTCAACTCCACGGCGAGTTGATTCTGCCGAGCCGCGACGCCAACGCGGGCGACAACGTTCAGCCTCTGAGTATCGCGATGGTTCGTGCCGGCGTCTTCGAGACCGAGTTTCCCGTCTTCACCGACGGCGAGCACTTCGTTCGTGTCACCGACCCGATCACCGGAGAACCGGTGGAGGTGACGTTCAAGGTAACCAGCGTATCGGTGGAGCGGCACAGCGCGGTTCGCGACGTCGCGTTGCAGGAGCGGATCGCTGCAGTGAATCCGGGTGGTGCCACTGGCGGAGGGGGAAGTTTCGACCTGACCGAGATAAGCGGGCTTGCCGAGCGGATCGAACTGACCCCCAGACTTGAAACTACCAGGCGGATCATCCCCCTTTGGAGCACCTGGCTCTGTTTTGCGTGCGTGGTGGGCTTGTTGCTTGGTGAATGGCTGTTGCGGAAGTGGGTGAACTTACAATGACGAAACTTCACGACCTTCATCGGCGGCTGTCGCAACTCCGTCGCCGGCGCCGCCGCGTGCGGCTGGAAATCGGTGGTAGCGCACTGGCCCTGGCCCTGTTGTGGATACTCGGCACCGCGCTGCTGGTGGATTGGACGCTTGAAATGAGCCTAGCCCAACGGCTCATCTGCTGGATCGTGGGTGCCGGCGTCGCGGCCTGGGCGTTTGCGAAGTTCACGCTCCCATGGCTGGGCCACCACGAAACCGAGCTCGACATGGCCATCCTCGTCGAACGAACCGAACACATCGACTGCGACCTGGTTGCCGCCGTGCAGTTCGAATTGCCTGAGGCACCCGAGTGGGGGTCCGTGCAATTGGAGCAGGCCGTCATCGACCAGGTAGCTGCGACCGGGAGCCGGTTGAACGTGATGCGCGGTATTCCCCGGAAACAGCTTTCGCGCCGCTTCGCGTTGCTGGCCGTCACGGTCGTCGCTTGGGCCGGCACCACGTGGGTGGCGCCCGGGCACGTGGCGGCCTTCTTCCGCCGACTGGCATTCGATTCGATACACTATCCGACCGACACGACGATCGAATCGATCGTCGTCAAAAGTTGCCCGGCGGATCCGCTTCAGACGACCGATTGGTCCGACGTCGAAGGCCGCTCCGTCGATCCGGTCAGACCGGGCCGAGAGCCGCTGAAAATCCTCTACGGTAATCGTATCCGGTTCGAGGTACAATGCTCCGGAACTCTCCCCGACGAGGGAAAGGCCGCGCTGAGGGTTACTCGCAACGAACTGAGAAAAACGTGCCGGTTGCAACGGGTCGGCGATACCAACGTCTACGCGGGCGAGTTGGACCGGTTGCGTGAAGAGATTCAGTACCAACTCTATCTGGGCGACGCATGGACCGATCCGGCCATACTGACCGTCACCCAATTACCCCGGGCCCAAGTCGAGTTGGAAGTGCTCTCGCCGCCCTATATCACCGCGGCCACGGGCAATGCGTCGCGGCGGCAACCGCCCGGCCTACGGCAGGTATCGGTCATCGAGGGTTCGCGGGTATTGATCAAACTCCGCTCGACGAAGCCGCTCGATCGGGCAACCGTTACGCTGAAGCGCCGGCGGCTCGAATCGGATGAGATCGCGATATGCCCGATGCGCCCGGACAACTCGGACGCAGAGGCCGCACCCGGCACGCGATGGATCTTGGACGCAGAGTCTTCGGACGCTGAGTCTTCGGACGCTGAGTCTTCGGACGCGGGGGCCCAAACACCGGCGGCGACGTGGCTTTCCCCGGTGCTCGGCCGGGTCGAATTCCTGGTGGATGTCACCGACACGGACGATCAAGGTCTGGAGAAACCGATCGCGGGCATGGTTCGAATCCGGCCCGATTTGCCGCCCCGCCTCGCCGCAGCGATCGTCACGCCGTTCGTCCTGCCCGACGCCATTCCGTCGGTCACGTTCCGCGCCACCGACGACTACGGCGTGGCCGGCGTCTCGCTCTTGTGCGAGGTCATCCACGAGGACGGCCTGCCCGATCCGCAGCGGGAAATCGCGATTTATCCGGCGCCGCGTCCAGTTGGAGAAGCGGGGCAAGACGGGTCGCCGGGGGACCGGCTGCCGCTTCGCGATACGGGCCCGAGCCGGCGTTTCACGTTGGATCTGACCGCGATGGATCTGAAAAAGGGCGATCGGATCAAAGTAACGCCCAAGGCGGTCGATTTTCGTGGCGACCCTTCGAGAGGGGGGCGGCCGGGAAAATCGGCCTTGGGTGACTCTTTCGTGTTCCAGGTAACCGACCAGCAGGGTATCCTGCGTGAAATGATTATCGAGCAGGACCAACATTCGGCGGTCCAACTCGATGCAATGATTCAGCGACAGCTTGGAATAGGAGATTCCCCATGAGAGCTTTTTCCATAGTAGCCGGAGTCGCAAGACTTCGGACCGTGGCCCCAAAGCCCAATGTTCAATGTCCAATGTCCAATGTTCAGGATGCATTGCTCATTGGTCATTGGTCATTGATCATTGGTCATTGGAATCATTGGCTTTTGGCAGCGTTGCTTGTGGTCGTCGATCTGTCCGTGTCGATGGGACAAACCGTTCCCCCGGCCAGCCTCCGGCAACGTCGCGAGATGCAGGAGCAGGTCCGCGAGATGGGCCGTTCGTTGATCGTCCGGACCCTCGACATTCAACTGCAACAGCTCCGCGAGAATCGGCTTCAGTCGCATCCCTGGTACGCCGACATCCACTCGATGCGTCAGCACGTCGACGTGCTGATCGAGCAAGAGATGTCGGACGTGATCAAGACGCTCGACAAGTTGGCGACGGCCGACGTCGGCGACCGCGAGCAGATTTTCATTGAGGCCCGCCGCCAGGCCCGGTCGATCATGGCCCGCTTGGCAGTGGAACGGCACAGCCTGCTGCACCGGTTGAAGATCGCCGAGATTGCGGCCCAGGCGCGCAAACTGATCGAGCTGCAAACGAGCGTATTGATGGCCACCGAATCGCTCGGCGAGGCACCGCTGGGCCGCCGGGAATCGCTGAACGTCGCCACGCTCGAAGATCAGCGAGACATCAAGGCACTCTACGGCACGTTCGTCGAGGCGCTGCAGGCAATAAGCGAAGCCGACTGGGGCGGCCCGTTTCCTGCCGCAGCGGCCCGGGGCGTCGAACTGCTTCAGGAGGGCAAAGTCGCCGAGGAGTTTGGCACCGCCGACACGCACCTCCAATCGGCCCGGTTCGCCGATGCGGTGGCGAGTCAGAAGATCGTCATCAAGGGGCTGCTTTCGCTGCTGATACGACTCGAGGAGGCCCAGGGACTGGCCGATGCCGACCGAGCCGCCACCGCCAAAAAAATGCAAAACGTGTTCGATCAGCAGCAGCAGGTTCAACAGGAGACACAGCAGCTCGAAGCAGATCAGGAACAACTCGACCGGCTCATCAACGAGCAGACCCAAATCGGCAACGAACTGGCCTCGCTGAGCCAGGCGATGCAGGACAATCCGGCCACGCAACAGTCGCTTGCCGATGCCCAGCAGGCCGCATCACAGGCCGCCGAGAGCCTGTTCGACCAACAACAGGACCAGGCAATCGCCCAGCAGTCCCAGGTGATGGAGAATCTTCGCCAAGCCATCGAGGACGCCACACAGTCGTCCGAGTCGGCATCGGAGAACCTTACGTCCGAGCAATACGAACAGCGGATCGAAGATCTAGAGGGCGCACTGGAGGATCTTCGAGCCGTCGAGCAGGAGCAACAACTGGCTTCCCAGACGGCCGAAGAAAACCCGGCCCGGGCCGCCCAACATGAGCAGCAGGTCGAGCAGCAACTGGAGCCGATTCCCCAGGATCGCAATCTGCCCGAGCCGGTCGTGTCGAGCATCCAGGAGGCGAGCCAAGCCGCTTCCGAAGCCGCCGACCAGACGAACCCCGAATCGGTTCAAGCCGCCGACCGGGCCGTCGAGCAGGCCATATCTGAAACGGAGACCGCCCTGGCCGACGCCGGGCGCGACGAATTGGCGGCGCGAATTGCGGAATTGACGCAAGAGTTGACTCAGGCCGCCGACAGCGGCCAGTCCACGGAACAAATGCGAGAGGAACTTATTGAGACGACCCAAAACCTGATGGAGCTTGGAGGTCAGCAATTGGATCAGGTTTCCGACGTGCGCGAAGACGTCGAGCAAAGTCTGGCCAATGCGTTCGACTCGATTACCCAACAGAGAGACAACCTGGCCGAGGCCCAACGAAAGGTGGCTCAGGCACGGATCGAGCAAGAACTTGCGGCCGGCCGGCCCGAATCGGCGGAAGCCATGGGGATTGCCGAACGAATTCGTCAAGCGATCGAGCAACAAACCCGGGCCGATGCCGCGGCCGACGCCCTGCAACAGAGCCAGTCCGGCAACCAAAGCGAAGCCGTCGCCCAGCAGCAACAGGTTGCCCAAATGGCGAGTGAAATCGGAAGCGACGTGCAACAACAGGGCGGTGAGCAACAGGGTGGCGAACAACAAGGGGGCGAACAACAGGGCGGCGAGCAACAAGGCGGCGAACAACAGGGCGGCGAGCAACAGGGCGGCGACCAACAAGGTGGCGAACAGCAGGGTGGTGAGCAACAAGGGGGTGAACAACAGGGCGGTGAGCAACAAGGCGGCGAACAACAAGGCGGCGAACAACAGGGCGGAGAGCAGCAAGGCGGTGAGCAACAAGGTGGAGAACAGCAAGGTGGTGAACAACAAGGCGGTGAACAACAAGGCGGTGAACAACAAGGCGGCGAGCAGCAGGGTGGTGATCTGGGATTGGAGGCAGCCGCGCGAGAGGCTCTTGGAGATGCCTTAGCGAGGGCCGAGGCCGCTGCCGGCGAGGCCACCCAACAACTCTCGCAAGGCAGTCTGGAGAATGCACAGTCTGCAGGCGCCGAAGCCCGAGAAGCCCTCGAAGAAGCTTTCGACCTCGCCAACACCGCGATCGAGCAAGGCGGCGAACAACAAGGCGGCGAACAACAAGGCGGCGAACAACAAGGCGGCGAACAACAAGGCGGTGAACAACAAGGCGGTGAGCAACAAGGCGGCGAGCAACAGGGCGGCGAGCAACAGGGCGGCGAACAACAAGGCGGAGAGCAACAAGGCGGCGAACAACAGGGCGGCGAACAACAGGGCGGCGAGCAACAGGGCGGCGAGCAACAGGGTGGCGAGCAGCAGGGCAGCAGCTTCGATGCCGCGGCTCAGCAGAACGTGACGCAGCTGGCCGGCGAGGCTGCCGAGTTGGCCTGGGGCGCTGCGCCCGACGCCGCCGAGACGTTGGGCCAAGCCGGCGAAACGTCGCAAGCGGCCCAGGCAGATGCGGCCGGTGGCGATCAGCAGGGAACGTCGGACGCCCAACAGACAACGGCCGATCTGCTCGAGCAGGCAGCCGACCAATTGCAGCAGGCGGCCGAGCAATTGGGGCAGCAAGGCAACATGGAAATGGCTGGGCAGTCAGAACAGGCGGGCCAGTTGGCCGAACAGAGCGTGCCGGCCGATCCCGGGGCTACCGCCGCGCTTCGCGGCGCACAGGATCAGGCTGCGCAAGGGGCCCAGTCGGCTCAGCAAGCAGGGGCTGCGCAGCAGGCCATGCAGGAGGCGTTCTCCCAAGCCGCTGCCGACCTGGCTGCCCGAGAGCAGGAGATCATCGACGATCTGGCCGAGGCGTTGGCGATGGCCGAAGGGGCCCTGCAATCGTCCGGACAGCCGGGGCAACCGATGCCCGGCTTGCCCGGCTTGCCCGGCATGCCCAGCCCGATGATCGGCATGGGCGGAGTGTCGCAGGGCGGACCACCGACGGAGAATCAGCCTTCGGAGTCTGCGTTTCCGCCCGGCCCCTTGACCCCGGCCGGCCCAACCGCCGATTCCTCCGAGGACGCAGAACTCACCGACCTCCGCGCGATCGATGAGCCTTGGTTTGCGAAGCTTCCTCCCGAGGCACGCAAGGCAATTTTCAACAACGCGCGGCAGCGATTTCCGCGTGGATACGAGGAACGTCTAAAGCGGTATTTCGAGAGCCTTGACTAGATCGTTTTGTTAGGAAGCAAGCTTCAGTGTGAACTTCGACTTAGGTAAATGACCAATGTTCAATGACCAATGTTCAATGTTCAATGACCAATGTTCAATGTTCAGGATTCATTGGTCATTGGACATTGGACATTGATCATTTCCCAGAGGAGACTTCAACCATGACGACCGACAATCTCCCCCCGGACGATCTGGCTGCCGTCGCGCAGTGCAAAGAGTCGTTCGAAAGGATCCGCAACGAGTTGGCCAGCGTGATCATCGGCCAAAGCGACGTGATCGAGCAGGTGCTGATCGCCATTTTCTCGCGAGGCCATGCCCTTTTGGAGGGTGTGCCCGGATTGGCCAAAACGTTGCTGGTCAGTTCGCTGGCCGAAGCCACGCACCTGACCTTCAAACGGATCCAATTCACGCCCGACCTGATGCCGAGCGACGTGACCGGAACCGACGTGATCCAGGAAGATCTCAAAACGGGCGAGCGGCAGTACAAGTTTCTCCCCGGACCGTTGTTTGCCAACATGATCCTGGCCGACGAGATCAACCGCAC
>JAZFUB010000418.1:0-3803 GCA_036447015.1 Thermoguttaceae bacterium
GCCGCTAAACACACTTGCGGTGCAACTTAGCCCCATTGAACCTACCGGCCGAGAATTGTCAAGACCGTCGCCCCCCTTTTCCGTGGGGATCGGTTGTGTACAATGGCCCGTGTCTTTGGTGACGCTCGTTCTGAATGAACAGCCCGAAGGAAACACGATGAAAACCATCACCGGCGTGCTGATTCTGTGTGGGATGACCCTGTTGGCTACCAGCGGGTCGCCGGCCCGGGCCGAGACGCCCGATTGGGAGAACCCCGAGGTCTTCGACGTCAACAAGGAGCCGCCGCACGCGACCCTGGCGGTCTATCCGGACGTCAAGTCGGCGATTCGGGCCGACCGGGCGGCCTCGCCATGGTTCCAGTCGTTCGACGGCAAGTGGAAGTTTCATTGGGTTTCCAAGCCGGCCGACCGGCCCATGGAATTCTTCAAGACGGATTACGACGACACGGCCTGGGACAAGATTCCCGTGCCCTCGAACTGGCAGATGCACGGCTACGGGACGCCGATCTATGTGAATATCCGCTATCCGTTCAGCCCGACCGACCCGCCGCACATCCCGCACGACGACAACCCGGTCGGGTCCTACCGACGTGCGTTCACGTTGCCAGAGTCGTGGCAGCGACGTCACGTCTTCTTGCACTTCGACGGCGTCGAGTCGGCGATGTACGTTTGGGTCAACGGCCACAAGGTCGGCTACAGTCAGGGCAGCCGCACGCCGGCCGAGTTCGACATCTCGGCGTATCTCAAACCGGGCGAGAACCTGCTGGCCGTCGAGGTCTATCGCTACAGCGACGGCTCTTACCTCGAGGATCAGGATTTTTGGCGACTGAGCGGCATCTTTCGCGACGTCTATCTCTTCTCGACCGGCGATCTGCACGTGCGCGATTTCTGGGCCAAGACCGACCTGGACGACGACTATCAGGGCGCGACGCTGAACGTCAACGTCAAGCTTCGCAACTACGGCAAGGCGGCCATGAAGGGTCGGCTCGACGCTGTGTTGTTCGTCGAGGAGCGCAGGGCCGAACGGTCGACCGCAGAGGGAAGGTCGTTCGTGCCCATCGTCAATCGGCCGTTGGTTCCGCCGCAGTCGCAATCGGTCAACGTTTCCCCGGGCGAAGAGATCTCGCTCGATCTGAGCCTGCCGGTCGACAACCCGAAGAAGTGGTCCGCCGAGACGCCCAACCTCTACTCGCTGCTGTTGGTCTTGAAGGATGCGGCCGGCGACGTCATCGAAGTCATTCCCTCGCACGTCGGGTTCCGCGAAGTGGAAATCCGCGACGGCCAACTGCTGGTCAACGGCCGGGCGGTCCTGTTGAAGGGAACCAACCGCCACGAACACGATCCCGACACCGGCCATGCCATCTCGCGCGAGTCGATGCTCCGCGACATCCGGCTGATGAAACAACACAACATCAACGCCGTGCGAACCTCGCACTATCCCGATACGCCGTTGTGGTACGACCTGTGCGACCGGCTCGGGCTCTACCTGATCGACGAGGCCAACATCGAATCGCACGGCATGGGCTACGGAGAGAAGTCGCTGGCCAAAAACCCCTTGTGGAAGGCGGCCCATCTCGATCGGACGATCCGCATGGTCCAGCGCGACAAGAACCACCCGTCGGTCATCATCTGGTCGCTGGGCAACGAGGCGGGCGACGGTGTGAACTTCACGGCCACGGCCAATTGGATCCGCCAAAACGACCCGACCCGACCGGTTCACTACGAGCGAGCCGGCAATGGCCCGAACACCGACATCATCTGCCCGATGTATCCCTCGCCCGCCAGCGTGGAAGCCTATGGCAGCCGGCCGCGGACGCGACCGATGATCCTCTGCGAGTATGCCCACGCGATGGGCAACAGCGTGGGCGATCTGTGGAGCTATTGGCGGCCGATCTATAAACACAAACACCTGCAAGGCGCCTTCGTCTGGGATTGGGTCGATCAGGGTCTGCGCAAGGAGATTCCCGGGCTGGCGACCGTTCGCGATCAGAGCCGCTTCGAGTTGGTCGGTGCGGTGACCGGCCGGGCGGTTCGCGTGGATAACGTCGCCGGGCTGCAAGGCTTCGTCACGTTGCCCGGTGGATCGCACTTGGACATCTCGGGCAATCGGATCACGTTGGAGGCCCGGGTCAAACCGGCGCCGACCGACACGCACAGCCCGTTCATCCTCAAAGGCGATTTTCAGTACGGCCTGAAACAGCAGAGCGCCGACCTGCAGTTCTTCCTTTACGACACGAATACCTGGATCACGCTCACAGCTCCGCTGCCCGACGGTTGGTACGACGGATGGCACGACGTGGCCGGGGTCTACGACGGCCGGGAGATGGCTCTCTACGTCGACGGCCGCAAGCTGGCCGCGAAAGCCTACTCGGGCATGATCGCCCGGTCGGCTTATCCGGTCAACATCGGCCGCAACTCGACGCACAACGATCGCCGACTCAGCGGCACGATCGCCACGGCACGAATCTACGATCGGGCCCTCTCGGCCGAGGAACTGGCCGATCGACAGCGACGGCCGGACGACGCGACCATGCTGTGGCTCGACTTCGGTCGCATCGAGAAGACCGAGGCGGCCAAGGGGACCTTTTTCGCGTACGGCGGCGACTTCGGTCCCCCGGGCACGCCCAGCGACGACAATTTTTGCATGAACGGTCTGGTCACGTCCGATCGCGTGCCGCACCCGAGCCTGCGTCAGGTCAAAAAGGTCTATCAATCGATCCAAATCGCAGCGGTCGATCTGGCGGCCGGCAAGATCGAGGTGACCAACGGGTACGACTTCATCGACCTGGGCCACGTCGAAGGCAAGTGGCTGTTGATGGCCGATGATCGGTCCATCGGCGAAGGGAGTCTAGCCACGCAGCAGATCGAACCGGGACAGAAGCAGATCGTTTCAATTCCGCTGCCACGCATCCAACCGGCGGCAGGCGTCGAGTATTGGCTGAACGTGAGTTTCCGGCTGGCCGACAAAACCGCCTGGGCCGACAAGGGGCACGAAGTGGCGGCCGAACAGTTCGGAATGCCCTGGGCAAGCCCGGCTCCGGCGGTCGATACCGAGCGGTTGCCCGAGTTGAAGCTTCAGCAAGACGGGACTCTAGCGATGATCTCAGGCAAGGACTTTGCATTGACGTTCGACAAGGCGGCCGGTACGATCCGTTCGTTGACCTATCGTGGGCTCGAACTGATCCAAAAAGGTCCGCAGCCCGACTTCTGGCGAGCACCTATCGACAACGACAACGGCAACAATATGCCCGGGCGGTGTGGCGTTTGGCGCGATGCCGGCAGTAACTGGCAAATCGAGCAGGTCGACGTCACGCAATCTTCGCCCACCCAGGTCATCATCGGCGTGACGGCCAAGCTGCCCGACGTGAAGGCCGACTATCGGGTCGTCTATCGTATCTTCGGTAGCGGCGACATCGTCGTGGACGTCGCGTATGAAGGCGACGATTCGCGGCGGCCCGAGATGCCCCGGTTCGGCATGCAGATGACGTTGCCCGGCGGATTCGAGCAACTGGCGTTCTACGGCCGTGGCCCGGTCGAGAACTATTGGGACCGGCACGACTGCGCACCGGTCGGGGTTTATCGTTCGACGGTCGACGAGCAGTTCGTCGACTATTCGGAACCCCAAGAGAACGGCAACAAGACCGATGTGCGCTGGGTCGCATTGACCAACGACCAGGGCATCGGACTGTTGGCCGTTGGCATGCCGTTGCTTAGCGTCGGCGCATCGCACTACACGCACGCCGACCTCGAAGGGGCCGCCCACACTTACGAAATGACCCGACGCGACACGATCCGCCTGAACC
>JAZFUB010000419.1:0-5292 GCA_036447015.1 Thermoguttaceae bacterium
CGAGGACGCGGCGGACGTCTTCCGCCAGCCTATCGAGGTCGACCTCGTCGATATGCCGCCAGAAGACGATTTCGAAACTCTCGAAGCCGTGCGGCAGGAGTTGCTCGATGGTGTGGGCGGCGTTGTCTTCGGCCTTGACCAGCGTGCCGATGCGGATGTCGTCGTGAGACATGGTTTTTCTTATGGGTTCGACTTTGTGACGACAGCGTCGGGCAATCCCGACGGCTAACTAACTTGGTTTTGTGGCCACGACAACGGAGTTCATGGCTTCGTCTTCGACTTCCAACCGGGGTTCGACGAATCCGGCTGCCTGGAGGTCTTCGGCCAATTCGTCCATGGTGAACGTTCCGCCGGTATCGGTATGGACCAGCATGTTGATGGCGAACATGGCTCCTTCGAGCGGTTCCGTTCGGGACGGTTTCATCACGATATCTCGAATGGCGATTCGCCCGCCCGGCGCGAGTGCTGCGTGCACCTTGGCGAACAGATCGCGATTGTGCTCTCGCGAGTGTTGGTGGACGATCGCACTGACCCAGGCATAGTCGGCCCCGACGGGCAGATCATCGACGTAGAAATCGCCCGGTGCGAAGTCGATCCGCTCGGCGAACTCAGTTCGGCCAATCCGTTGCCGGGCCTGACCGAGTGCATCGGGCAGATCGAAGATCGTGGCTTTCGCTGCCTCGACGGCACGCAGGAACGCCAAGGTCCAAGTGCCCGACGCGCCGCCGACGTCCAGGAGATGTTTGAACTTGGGCGGCCCCAACCGGGCGACCAGTTCGTCGGCCACCGGTCCGGAGTAGGTGTGCATGGCGGCGATGAAGGCCTCGCGATCGCCGGCCGGGCCTCGGATGCTCGCCTGCCGCGGCCCGGGGATGCCGGCCCTGGTGACCCAGGCTAATTGCGACCATCCCCGCAAGACGTTCATTCGGTGTCGAACCATCGGCAAGATGTTGTCCGTGCCTTCCTCGGAGAGTAGCGGCAAGAGTTCGTCCGGCAGCCGGTATCGATCGTCCTGTTTGTCGAGCAAGTCGAGCGCGGCCACGGCATCCAACAGCATGGCCGTCGCCCGGCGATCGGCCCGCAATTGGTCGGCCACCTCGTCGGCCGAGAGGGGCCGGCACCCCAGCAGGGTGAACAGATCGAGTTCGGCGGCCGCCCCGATCACGCAGGCCGACATGAAATCGGCCATCCGGTCGAGGATCTTCTGTCGGTCGGGTCGTTTCTCTGTCATCGGGCGGGTCCTTGTTTGATAGTGACGGGGTTTCGGATGACTGGTGCCAACCTCAGAATTTCACCCGAGGAAGCCGAATTTTGCAAGTAGGAAAGCCCGCAAATTCGGCACAGGCCGCGGTTTCCGGCCTTTTTTCTTCTTTCCGCCTCGTTCTCGACTAGAATAGATCTTAGGCGGCTTTTTGATTTATGGGTGCCATGCTCCACGCTTGCGTGGGCATGTTTCCCCATTGCGATGTCCAGACAGCATGCCCACGCAAGCGTGGAGCATGGCACCCTGACCGGGAGACAGTTTCCATGCAGACTCGTGCATATCTCATCGGTACGATTCTTTTGTTCGGCACCGCAACGTCGGCTTCGGCCCAGTTCATCGAGGGTGATCCCCAGGGCACGCCGATGGGCGAGTCGCGGTTGCAGCGCATGCAGGTCGGCATCACCGTCAGTGCGACGCGTGGGGCATGCAACGGTGTGACCTGCTACACGGCGGTTCCGATCGAATGGCCCGAGCAACAGGTGAAAATCGTCGACGAAGAGATCACTCCCAACGCCCGGGTGCGCTACGTGTCGGTCGGCGAGACGGCCAAGATGATGGAAGTGCGTGTTGCCACGCTCCGACCGGGCGAAGAGGCCAAGGCGATCGTCACGTTCGAGATTCGTCGCAGTATGCAGCTTCCACCGGACGAAGCCGATACGAATGCGTATGTGATCCCCGATTCGAAGTCGATGGGCCGTGACGTGCGAATCTTCCTTGCGCCGAGCCCCAAGATCGAGAGCCGGGATCGAAAGATCCGTGCCCTGGCCAACGAGATCGGCGCCGATCGGGAGAAGGCCTGGGACCGGGTCGAGGCGATCTACGATTGGGTTCGCGACAATGTCGAATATAAGAACGGCCCGCTCAAGGGTGCCCTGGCCGCTTTGAACTCGGGTACCGGCGACTGCGAAGAGTTGACCTCACTGTTCATCGCCATCTGCCGCGCAGCCGATATTCCGGCCCGGACGGTCTGGGTCCAAGGTCATTGCTATCCGGAATTCTACCTCGCCGACGCCGACGACAAAGGCCATTGGTTTCCATGCCAGGCGGCCGGCACCCGAGCATTCGGCGGGATACCCGAGTTTCGGCCGGTCCTCTCCAAAGGCGACAGTTTCCGCCCTCCCTACGATCGCCGCGAAATTCAGCGCTACCCGGCTGATCACTGCTTCGGCTCCGGCGGGCAACCTCGCGTCAAGTTCACCCGAAAGATGGAAGCGGGCTAATACGACAACGCGACGTTGCGTGATGCGAGTTCAGTTAGCCGTCGGGCTTGTCCGACGTTGGATTCGTCCACGGATTCTGCCACGACAACGGTGGGCAAGCCCACCGGCTAACGCCACAGCGGTGGCGGGCAATTCTCTTTCGCTGTCCGTCACTTGAATGTTCTACCAGAAATGCCACAATGGGGACAATTCAAGCTGCCGCCCGTTTAGCTGTCGCCGGTACGGCGACTTGGCCAAGAGCGTGTTTCAGCGTTAAGTCGCCGTGCCGGCGACAGCTAAACGGAGAAGAACTTACCCAGTTTAACCGTAGGAGTTCATCATGTCAGACCTGTCCCTTTTCGATCTGACGGGCAAAAAGGCCCTGGTGACCGGTGCGGCCGTGGGCATCGGCCGTGGCTATGCGGTCGCTTTGGCCAAGGCGGGGGCCGATGTGGCGATCGTCGACATCGACGACAAGACGGGCCCCAAAACGGCCCAGGAGATCAAGGACTCGGGACGCGACTCGCTGTTCGTCAAGTGCGACGTCACCGAGAAGGATCAGGTCCAGGCGATGGTCCGAGAGGTCGTCGGGCAGTTCGGCCGGCTCGATATCGGTGTGAACAACGCGGGCATCGGCATCCTCGGCGGCGACGAGTCGTTCGACAAGGCCGACTGGGACAAGGTGATCGGTGTGAATCAGACGGGCATCTATCTGTGTGCCCAGGCCGAGGCCCAACAGTTTCTGCGTCAGGAACCGATCGAGGGCAAGATCATCAACACGGCCTCGATGTCGGCCACGATCTCGAACTGCAACGCGGCCTACAACTCGTCGAAGGCGGCGGTGGTGCAGATCACGCGGATGCTGGCCGCCCAGTGGGGACGCTTCAACATCAACGTCAACTGCATCAGCCCCAGCTATCTGCTCACGCCGATGCACGCCTCGACGCCCGTGGTCGTCAGGGAGCGGATTCGCGAGTTGACGCCGATGGGCTACGTCGAGCGGCCGGAGGATCTGTACGGCGCGGTCGTTTTTCTCGCCTCGGCCGCGTCGAACTTCGTCACCGGCCACGACCTGATGGTCGACGGCGGCCATACGCTCAACGCATGGCTCACCCCACTGTCGCGCGATGTGCCGCCGCGTGTGAGCCCCGAGGAAGAGATCGTGCAGTTGAAACACGACCTCGAAGCGATGGGCTTGCCGTTCGACAAGGACGGCATCAACCCGGACTTCCATCCCGAGGTGGCCGGCGCGTTCAAGGCCGCGTTCGGGTTGGAGGAGTAACGCGATGAAACTGTCGGTCCACGAGCTTGCCCGACTGATCGACCTGAGTTCGGTCCGCGCCGACGTCGAGTTGGCCGAGGTCGAGGAACTGGCGGTGCAGGCGAGCAAGTATAACTGCATCATCGCCTACGTGCTGCCGTGCTACCTTGCCCGATTGAAGGAGTTGCTCGCCGACGCACCGGACGTGGGTCCCGCCGCGGCCGTCGGATTCCCCAGCGGGGGCCATACGATCGAGTCGAAAGTGGCCGAGACGCGAGAACTGGTCGCCGCCGGCTCGGTCGAACTCGACATGGTGGCCAACGTCGGCATGCTGCTCTCTGGGCGATACGATTACGTGGAAGACGAAATCCGCCGGGTGCGCGACGCGGCCGACGGCACGCCGCTGAAAGTGATCCTCGAATGCCACTTCCTCAGTAACGATCAGATTCGACGCGGCAGCGAAACATGCGTTCGCGCGGGAGCCGATTGGGTCAAGACGGGCACCGGTTGGACACCGACCGGTGCAACCGTCGAGAACATCGCACTGATCAAGTCGGTCGTCGGCGACGATGCGGGCGTGAAAGCCTCGGGCGGCGTGCGCACTCTCGAGCAGATCGTCGAGATGTATCGCGTCGGCGCCCGGCGGTTCGGTATCGGGCTGAAGGCGGGTGTGAGAATCCTGGAAGAATGTGCCGCATCGCCCGATGGCGTTTTGGAGATACCATGACGATCATTGCCTACGACTTGGGAACCGGCGGCAACGAGGCCTCGCTCTACGATGTCGACGGCCGACTGCTGGCCGACGCGTTCGTGCCCTACGAGACCCACTATCCCCAGGCCGGCTGGCACGAGCAGCGACCGACCGATTGGTGGCAGGCGGTGGTCGAAAGCACGCATCGGCTGCTGGACTGCGACGCGGTCGACCCGGCCGAGATCGAGTGCCTGGCCATCTCGGGCCACAGCCTCGGTTGCGTGCCGCTGGATGCCCGGGGCGAGTTGCTTCGCGAGTCGACGCCCATCTGGTCGGACAAACGGCCGACAACTCAGGTGCCCCAGTTCTTCGAGCGGGTCGACCCCGTGCAGTGGTATCGGCTGACCGGCAATGGGTTTCCCGCCCCGCACTACACGGTCTTCAAGATCATGTGGTATCGCGACAACGAGCCGGAGCTGTTCTCTCGGATCGACAAGATCATCGGCACGAAGGACTACGTGAACTACCGGCTGACCGGCCGGATCTGTACGGACAACAGCTATGCGTCGGGAAGCGGTGTTTACGATCTGACCGGCTGGGACTATGCCGACGAATTGATCGATGCGGCCGGGTTGCGTCGCGAGATCTTTCCCGAGATTGTGCCCTCGACGCATATCCTGGGCCAGCTCACAGCCGAGGCGGCCGAGACGTTGGGTCTGCCGCGTGGTGTGAAGGTGGCGGCCGGTGGGGTCGACAACTCGTGTATGGCGCTGGGTGCGAGAAACATTGCCGAGGGGCGAATCTACGCGTCGCTCGGGTCGTCGTCCTGGGTGGCCGTCTCGTCGGACAAGCCGCTGCTGGACGATCGGGCCAAGCC
>JAZFUB010000420.1:0-2988 GCA_036447015.1 Thermoguttaceae bacterium
GCATCCGGTCACGGAGATGATTACGGGCGTCGACCTGATCAAGGCTCAAATCAGCGTTGCGGCCGGCGACCCGTTGCCGTTCGCCCAGGAGGACATCCGGCAGAACGGGACGGCCATCGAATGTCGGATCAACGCCGAAGACCCGGCCAAGGGTTTTCGGCCCACGCCGGGTGAGATTACGCGGTTTGTCGTGCCCGGCGGCATGGGGGTGCGGTTCGATTCGCACGTGCATGCGGGTTACGTCGTCTCGCCCTACTACGATTCGATGATCGCGAAACTGATCGTGCATCAACCGACTCGGCAGGAAGCGATCCAGTGTGCGCTGCGTGCGCTGGACGAGCTGCAGGTCGAGGGCGTGATGACGACCAAGCCGATCTTGCGAGAGATCCTCGGCCATTCGGCCTTCGCCGAAGCCGACGTCGACACCACGTTTATCGAGCGAACCTGGCCCCACTAAGGCCGAATCGCTAGAATAGAATAGAAGAGAGTTATTGAAACAGAGTAGATTGGAGCGATCCATGAGCAGTACGCTATCGAGACCCCCGCAAACGGAATCGAACATTCGCCGTGTCGCCATCCTGTTTGCCGGTGGTCCGGCGCCGGCGGCCAATGCGGTGATTTCGACGGCCGCCGTCTCGTTCCTGCGCAACAACATCGAGGTGATCGGCATTCGGCACGGCTATTCGCACTTGATGGAGTTCGGCCCGGACCACTCGATGGCCGAGGGTCGCGACTACATGAAGATCACGCACAACGTGCTGAAGCGAACCCGCAACAGCCAGGGGATCATGATCGGCACGGCCCGGGCGAACCCCGGCAAACAGGTTTCCGATCCGTCGCACCTGAAGGATCCCGAGCGGGTCGCGCTGCTGAAGACCGTCTACGAAGCGATGTGCTCGCTGGGCGTCGATGCGCTGATTTCGATCGGCGGCGACGACACGCTGAAGACGGCCAACAAGTTCAAGCTCTATCAGGAGACGTTGCCCGAGGGGAGTCCCCGCATTCCGGTGGTGCATTTGCCCAAGACGATCGACAACGACTACATGGGCATCGATTTCACGTTCGGGTACTTCACGGCGGTCGAGGTGCTTGCCGGCGAGATCCGCAACCTGTTGGCCGACGCCGAGGCCTCGCGAAGCTACTTCGTCACCGAGACCATGGGCCGCAGCGCCGGTTGGCTCTCGTATGGGGCCGCGATTGCCGGCGAGGCGAGCCTGGTCATCAGCGTCGAAGACATCACCGGCAAGTACGAAACCACCGAGGAATCCATCGGCAAGGAAAGCGGCAACAAGAGACTTCGCCGGGTGATGGATCTCGAAGAAGTGGTCAAACGGATCGTGGCAACGATTCGCGTGCGAGAAGAGGCCGAGGGCAAGGAATACGGCGTGATCGTGCTGGCCGAGGGGCTGGCCGAACTGCTACCCCACAAGCACATCGAAGGCGTCCCTCGCGACGAGCACGGCCACATTGCGATCTCGAAACTCAACCTCAGCCGGCTCTTCTCCGAGTTGGTCGCCAACGAGTACACGGCGCAGACGGGCAACTATCGCAAGATCACGGGGCTACAACTGGGCTACGAAAGCCGCTGTGCCCGGCCGCAGGCCTTCGACGTGATGCTTGGCAGCCAACTGGGCGTCGGGTCCTATCGGGCCCTGGTCGAGAAACGGCTCGACGGCGTGATGGTTTCGGTCTCGGGGCAACTCGATCTGAGCTATGTGCCGTTCAGTCAACTCGTCGACCCGACGACGTTGGTGACGGTCGTCCGCTACATCGAACCCGATTCGGACTTCCACCGCCTTGCCCGGTTCCTGGAAACGTATGTGAACGATTAAGCAGCAGCGGCGGCCCGTTTGGCTGCCGTCGGCACGGCGGCTTGACGTTCGAACACACTTTCGGCCAAGTCGCCGTGCCGGCGACAGCTAAACGGGAAAGGAGCGATCGCATGCACTTCGTCCGTCGAAGTTGGGCCCTTCTGTTGGTGACGCTGCTGGTCGGCTGTGGATCGTCGGAGCCGGACAGCAAGGTCCCAGGAGCCAAGGACGGGGGAGCGTCGTCGCCGCGAGCCGCCTTGCCCGACGTTGCCGATCTGCCCACACGCGCGGACGGCGTCCCCGTGGCCTACAGGTATCGGGTGACGTATGACTGCCGCCGCACGGCCGCCATGCCCGACGGACAGCAGAGCGTCGTCGACGAGCAGACGCAGTTCGTCTACTCGTGGCAATGGCAAGGGAATGAGGCCGAGTTGGTGCTACACAGCATGGACCTTCAACTGACCACCGACGATCAGCTTTCGATGAAATCCTTGATGACCGGCTCTCGGCACATGACCGAGCAGGGCGGCGTTACGGTCGACGAAGCCTTCGAGGATCTCAACCCGCAGTGGCAGGAGTTGCTGAGGAGCTCGTTCAACGCTCCGCTATGCCACATGGTCTTCGACGACGAGGGCAACGAACTTCAACGAACCGTCACCGATCGGCCCGGTGCCAAGCTGGTCATCGACCGGGGGATCGTCGCCAATTCGCGGCTGTTTCACGGCCCCTTTCCCACCGGAACGAATCTTTGGGAAGCGACGTCCGAGATTTCGACGCCGTTCTATGCCCGGGGAACGCTGACCTACGAAATCGCCGACCAGCAGACCAGTGCGACGGACGATCTGATCGAGGTACACGTCTCGGGCACGCTCACCGGACCGCCCGAGACGGTATCGACCGAAGTGGGCCCCGTGACCTACACGCTCGACGGGACGATCGTCTACAGTAAGCGGATGCGAGAGTGGGTCGCGGGCAACCTCGAGGCCGAGTTGGCCTTCGACGCTTTCATCATGCAACAGAAGATTCCCACCCGAGGCAAGGTGGCACTGACGATGGAGTTGCTCTCGTCGAAAGCGATCGACGCCGCAAGCGACTGACCCGAACAAGGTCAAAACGCATTCAACCGTATTTCAAGGTCGAGGCCAAACACAATTCAAGGTGCGTCCAGACGCACCCT
>JAZFUB010000421.1:0-2606 GCA_036447015.1 Thermoguttaceae bacterium
CTGTCGACCTGGGTCGAAGCCGAAGCGGCCTACAAGACCCGGGCAGCCAACCTTGGCGGCGGCATGGCCACCCGAGTTGCAATGGCGGCGGCACAGCTCTGCTTCGAAACGCTGATGGAGTACGGACTCGAAGCGAAACGGGCCGTCGAGAACCGCGTGCTCACCCCGGCCGTGGAGAAGGTGATCGAAACCAACGTGCTGCATTCCGGCCTGGGATTCGAGAGCGGCGGACTGGCCACCGC
The DNA here is from genome assembly GCA_036447015.1 of Thermoguttaceae bacterium. GTDB lineage: Bacteria > Planctomycetota > Planctomycetia > Pirellulales > Thermoguttaceae > JAZFUB01. Next base: position 243 of record JAZFUB010000421.1, read on the forward strand.
GCACATGATCGGCAACGCTCTGTCGTCCTATCCCGAGTGTCACAACCTGATGCACGGCGAGAAGGTCGGCTTCGGTATCATCAGCCAACTCTGCCTGGATGACGACGTCGACATGGACGAGGTCTACGCGATCGTCGATTTCGAGATCCACGTCGGCCTGCCGGTCACGTTCGCCGACCTGAACCTGGTCGATGTAACGCGAGAGAAACTCACGCCGATCGCCGAGGCATGTGCGGGCGAAGGCTCGCTGTGTGCAAACCACCCGTTCGACGTCTCTGTCGATAGCGTGATCGACGCGATGATTGCGGCCGACGCGCTCGGCCGAGCCCGAAAGGAACTGCTTGGAGTCGACTGAGGCGGCCCGCAGCCGTCTGTCGACCTATTTTAAGAACCCATTCCCCACCCCCCCCCATTTACAAGGAGAGTTTCAGATGTCCACGACCCTAAGTGTCCATCGCATTGCGGCCGTTGTGCTGTCGCTGGCCGTACTGGTCGCCTTCGTCGGCTGCCCGGCAGCCGATTCGCCCGTGACCGAAGACCCGGCCGATGTGCCGGTCGTCGACGAACCGGTTGTTGACGAGCCGACGATCGACGAGCCGACGTTTGACGAGCCGACCGTCGACGAACCGACCGTTGAAGAACCGGTTGTCGACCCCCGGGAGGTCTTTGCTCCGGTGGTCGAGCCAACCGTGATCGAAACACCGGAAGTCGAAACGCCGACCATTGAAATGCCCTCGATCGATCCGCCCGCCATCGAAGTGCCGGCCATAGAATTGCCGACCATCGATCCGCCTGTCATCGAAGAGCCCTCGGTCGATTCGCCGGTCGTTGAGGAGCCGGCCGTCGAAGAGCCAGCCGTCGAAGAGCCAGCCGTCGAAGTGCCTGCTATAGAAGAGTCCGCCTTGGAGCTACCGGTCATAGAAGAGCCGGCCTTGGAAGTACCGGGCTTTGAAGAGCCGGTCCTAAAATTAGGGACCGCCGTCGAGAACTCGATACCGCTGAAGAAGGCGGAGTTGCTGCTCGAGTTGGGCGACGAGCATAGCACGCCCGACGGCATGTGTCTGCTGCCGAACAACGAAGTGCTGTTGGCCGTTCCGAATGTGAACACCTGGTTGGCCGACGTGGCCGAGGATCCGGAGAACGCGGTCCAGGACCCGGCTCCGGTGATCGTGAAAATCACGACCGACAACAAGCTCGTGAAATACTACGATCCGCCGAAGCACCCGGTCACCGGCACGGCCTTCCCGTTCGGCATGTGCGTCGACCCCGAAGGCAAGAACCTTTACATCACCGATCTGCAATGGTTCTCCAACACCGAGACGCCGGGCAACAACTCCCGCGTGCTTCGCATCCCGTTGGACGAGAACTACGACCCGGCCGGCGACCCGGTCGTGGTCATCGAGGGCATGGTGGTGGCCAACGCCGTGATCATCCGCGGCGAATACCTCTACGTGTCCGACACGACGATGGTGCCGAAGACCGACCCGACCGATACGACCGAGCCGCAGGTCAGCGGTATCTTCCGCGTGAAACTCGACGAGGAAGGCACCAAGCTGACCTTGCCGTTGCTCGGCGATCCGCACCTTGTGGCCACCATGAAGAGTTTCAATCCGGATTGTGGGTTCGGGGCCGACGGCCTGACGTTCGACAGCAAGGGCAACCTTTACTGTGGCAACTTTGCCGACGGTACCTTGCACCGGATTGACGCGGCCGACATTGGCGCCGGCGAAGCCAAAGAGATCCCGATTTGGGCCCAAGCCCCGTACATGAAGAGCTGTGACGGGATCTTCTGCGACCTGGTGACCGACAAGATCTACGTGGCCGACTCGATCGCCAACGCCGTGCAGATTGTTTCGCCCGACAAATCGGTCCAGACGCTGGCTGTCGACGAGGAGAACGACGGCAGCGGCGGCCGGCTGGACCAGCCGTGCGAAGTGTTGTTGCGTGGCAACGAGGTGATCGTCTCGAACATGGACTTCCCCGTTCCAGGCGGTGTGAACACGACGTGGGACAAGCCGTACACGATTTCGGTCATTAAACTCGACTGATCCGGCACTGACAGTGGCCTGCCGTGTCCACAACACCCCCCGGGCGAGACGCACACCAAGCGTTCTCGCTCGGGGGGGTTTATGTTTATACGGGTCTTGCCGGTTATTTGGGGCAGCTAAGATTCCAGCCCCGAAGGGGCGCCAGTCAATAGCCCAGGGCGTAAGCCCTGGGACTCAGAGGCTCAATCCCGAAAGAGCCCCGAAGGGGCGACAGAAAGGCGCCGTTCTGCCGCCCCATCGGGGCGTGTTATCGTATTTCTGCGAGCATTCCCAGGGCTCACGCCCTGGGCTATTGACTGTCGCCCCTTCGGGGCTA
>JAZFUB010000422.1:0-2581 GCA_036447015.1 Thermoguttaceae bacterium
GCCAGGCATCGTCGATCTCGACGGTTGATATTTCAAGCGTTGCTGTCTACAATGACGCCACCGGCTACCGCAGGAACGACCGCGTGCCGACATGGATGATTTCACGTTACTCCCCGACGAGATCGTATCATGAGGATCGAAATGAGCAGACTCCCAGCAAGATGTGCGATGACCGTTGCTGCGATCTTGTGTGCTCTACTCCAGACGGACACGAAGGCTCAGACGGCCACCCATGCCGAACGATACCGCCCTCAGTTTCACTACACGGTGCAGAAGGGATGGATCAACGATCCGTGTGGACTGGTCTACTACGCGGGCGAATACCACCTGTTCAACGACCACAATCCGTTCGGCAATGTGATTCCCGGGGCCCTGGGCGCCAAAGACCGGCCGCCCTCGCGGTGGTCGCATGCGGTGAGCCGCGATCTGGTTCACTGGCAGCAGTTGCCGGTGGCCATCCTGCCGGACGAACTCGGGGCGATCTTTTCCGGCTCGGGTGTGGTCGACGCGGCTGATACGGCCCGGTTCGGCAAAGGTGCCGACAAGACACTCGTGCTGATTTACACGTCGGCCGGGCATCCCTTCAGTCAGAGTATTTCCTATAGCAACGACCGGGGGCGGACGTGGACGCCGTACAAGGACAATCCCGTGGTACCGAATCAGGGACTTATGGGCTCGGAACGCGACCCGCGTGTGTTTTGGCACGAGCCGACGAAGAAGTGGATCATGGTGCTCTACGTCAAACGGGACGTGGCCCGATTCTTCACGTCCGACGACCTGAAACATTGGACCCATGCGTCCGACTTCACCGGCCGGGCCTTCCACGAGTGTCCCGATATGTTCGAGCTGCCGCTGGACGGCGACAAGACCAAGACGAAGTGGATTCTGTACGACGCGCCGCTGAACTACTCGGTCGGCACGTTCGACGGCAAACGGTTCACGGCCGAGGCCGGTCCGTTTCGCGGCGATTTTGGCGGGAACTTCTACGCGGCCCAAACGTGGACCAACACGCCCGGGCGGTGTATTCAAATCGCATGGATGCGCGGCGGGAAGTATCCCGACATGCCGTTTACGCAGCAGATGAGTTTTCCGTGCGAGTTGAAACTCGTCACCGGGCCTAACGGACCGAGACTCTACCGCTATCCGGTCGACGAAATCGCCGCACTGTACATCGACAAGGGCCTGATCGTGACCGACAAGCGTCTGCAACCGGGCGACAACCCGCTGGCCGGCGTTTCCGGCGATCTGTTCGACATCGAGATGGCCGTCCGTCCGGGCCGGGCGGGTGAGTTCGGCCTGCGCATGCACGGTCAGGCGGTCGCCTGGGCAAACGATAAACTCTCTTGCCTGGGCCGTTCGGCGAGTGTCTCGCCGGTCGGGGGCATCGTCAAGTTGCGAATCCTGCTCGACCGCACGTCGCTGGAGGTGTTTGCCAACGACGGCCAGGTGTCGATGACTTCATGTCTGGTGCCCGCCGAGCAGGAGACATCGCTGGAGTTCTACGCCGAGGGATCGGACGTCCACATCGAATCCTTGAGCGTTCGCAAGCTGCGGTCTGCGTGGGGAGTGGCCCAACGTTGACGTTCCCATCCGATGGTTAGCCGTCGGAAAAGCCAACTTCGCAAAACGTCAGGGCAGCGATGCCGTTCTTTCCCTTGAGGAAGGCTCTTCTGACGTTCCACGATTTGCCGTCGAGGTACGTGATCTGCTTTGCGGTCGACGGTTCGGTCAACTTCAGCGTAACCACATTTCCCGAGGCCGAGCCGGAGGCCACTTTGCCAGCCTCTCCATTGAGGTAGAAGTGCTCGGCCAGGGTATCTTCGGCGTCCGTATCTTCCCAAGTCATCGCCTGGTCGAACTCCAGGGCGATTTCATCTCTGCGATTGTTTGTAAAGTACGCCCTTTTGAGATCGGCAGGTGTGATCGACTCTGCAAACACTTTGCCGTAAAGATCGCGCTGAATCAGCGGGCAGATCAGTCGCGAGAATTCCGCGTAGCCGGCCGCCACATAGTGGCAACTACTGCCCGGGCGAATCCCCAAGGTCGACATGATGCCCATGTTCGAGTAGAGATAGGGCAACGTCCGCTGCTTTTCCCGCAAGCGATTGTCCGACCCGTCGATGACCGTGCCACATGCTGCCGGCCAGATCTGGAATACGTAATAGTTCTGAATGTTCGGAAAATCCTCTTTCCAGGCCGCCGACATATCGATGAAGTCTTGCTGGTAGGTTTCCCAGGCAAAGCGGCCGGTCGGACCGTTGGCGGCCTGGTCGTTTTCGCCTTGGTGCCACACCACACCACGAATGCCATGCGTCAGTTTGGCCTGCCGAATGCGCCACAGCAGCCGCCCGTAGATGGTTTCCACGTCTTCGGGATCTTCGGAGTTTCGCTGATGTTGGTCAATCCGCGTTCCGCCGACGGCCCCATTGATGATGCAGATCGGGATGTTCCGGCTTTCCATCAATCGGCGAGCAAGGTCCAATCCCCAGTAGCCGATCTGACCCTCTCCACCGTCACCACGACGCACCGCCGTGCTCCAGCCTTTCATACGTGCGCCGGTGGGATCGGTCCTTGGGCGGCC
>JAZFUB010000423.1:0-21907 GCA_036447015.1 Thermoguttaceae bacterium
CCCTTGCGGTTGCCCTTGGCCTTGAGAAGACCTTCATGACACATGTAGGGGGCGTCCAGACGTGGGTGGCACGAATAGACGAAAGGCCTCACCCTGCCACACCAGGCCCTTCGCTGCTCAGTGTGTTCTAAGCCACGCTGCGCAGATCGCTTTTTTTCAACAGGCTGCTGAGCTACAATACAGGGACCCGTTTGCGTGTCGGCGTTCTCAGCCGGCCGGACATTCCACGTCGATGAGAATCATGACTATGCGAACGTTTCAGATTAGGCGTTTCCTTCCGGCCGTGCTGGCGATCTGTTTCGGCATTGTCTTGACCTGTGGTTTGGCCTGTGGCGGCGAACGGCCGAACGTTGTCCTGATTATGGCCGACGACGTCAGCCCGGATATGTTCGGTTGTTACGGTAGCAACGATGCCAAGACGCCGAACCTGGATCGGATGGCTGATCAGGGCGTGATGTTTCAGACGGCGTGGGCCTCGGCCCTTTGTTGCCCGGCGAGGGCACAGATCATGACGGGCCGTTATGCCTCGCGGACCGGCTTCTGGAGCAACGGGTTCTCGACGCCGCAGGCCGACGGCAGCAAGGATCTTTTCCGACACCATCATAGTTTCGGCAAGCTGATGCAACAGGCGGGTTACGCCACGGCCGTGGCCGGCAAGTGGCACGTCGGCGGGGCGGAACATCCGAGCGAAACGTGCGTCGGTTTCGATGAGTATTGCCTTTGGGAAGGGGAAAAGGCGATGGCCGCATTGCCCGGCGGCCCCGAGCACAAGGGCGCCTGGGAAGATGATTCGACCACGTCTCGCTATTGGCACCCGGGCATCGTCAAGAACCATCAGGTAGTGCCGACGCAGCCGGGCGATTTCGGCCCGGCTATTTTCACCGAGTTTCTTTGCGATTTTATGCAACGCAGCGTCGCCTCCGGCAAGCCGTTCTTGGCCTACTATCCGATGGTCGCGCCGCACGGCACTCGCGCCGGTGTGACCACTTGCCCCATCTACGGTGAACCGGGCGACATGGCCGGCTCTCGAGAAGACTACGACAAGCGATTCCGCGCGCTGAACGACTACATCGATATCCTGGTCGGGCGGCTGGAGAAGAAAGCCCGTGATTTGGGCGTGATCGACAACACCGTCTTCATCTTTTGCTCGGACAACGGAACTGCCGTGACCGCCAAGTCGCGCGGCGTGGAACGCGGATGTCGCGTTCCGCTGGTTGCCTTCGGGGCCGGCATCGAGCAACGCGGTCCGACGGGCGAAATCTGCGATCTGGCCGACATTCTGCCGACGTTGGTCGACTTTGCCGGTGCCAAGCTGCCGGACGGCTATCAAGTCGACGGCAAGAGCCTCAAGCCGTTTCTCACCGGGCAGGCAGACACCCATCGCGAAACCATCTTCGCCTGCATCGGCGGCACGCGGCTCGTTCGATCGCGGACGCACTTGCTCGAAGTGGTGACTCCAATACTGGGTGTGCCGCGGGGTCGTTTCTACTTCTGCGGCGAGAGCCACGACGGGCACGGATACCAACGCGCCGAGGACGATGCCGAACATGCCGACGTTCGCGGCCGGCTCGATAGCGTCCTCGCCAAGCATCCCGGGCTGACGGCGGATCACCCCTACTTCAAGGAGAAAGCCGCCATCCGCTGGCTGAAGACCTACACAGACCCCACGGCCAAGGAAAAACATCTGCACAATCACAAGGACTACCAGTTCTACGACGAAACGCTGCCATCGTCGTTATAATATGCGGCTGACATCGCCCTTGAGGTTGACCGTCCCGATTTGGAGATCCGCCCGTTTAGCTGTCGCCGGTACGGCGACTTGACGCTTGAGCACGCTCTTGGCCATGTCGCCGTACCGGCGACAGCTAAACGGGCGGGGATCGCGAATCGGAGAACACTGTTCATCCCAGCGAGGCCATTGCCATGAACCACTATCTCCTGGAAAAACCACCGAAGTGGTGGGCACCCAAGCTGAGCCCCTTCTGGATGCGAATCTGGCGGCCGTTTCGCCAGCGGTTCCAGATCCGCGGCCAGCGGCTGCTCGACGTCGACGTTCGCGGTGCGCAGCACGTTCGAGCGGCTGCCGATGCGGGCCATGGCGTGTTGATTACGCCCAATCATTCCACGCACGCCGACTGCTATACGATGTTTCGGGCCTCGGATCAGGTCGGACTGCCGTTCTATTACATGGTCGCCTGGCAGGTGATCGCCCGGGGAAGTTGGCTCCGCCAGTTGTCGCTTCAGCAGCATGGGTGCTTCAGTGTCGATCGCGAGGGGACCGACATGCGGGCATTTCGCCAGGCCGTCGATATTCTCAAGTCGGCCTCGAACCCCTTGGTGATCTTTCCCGAGGGAGAGGTGTATCACTGTAACGACCGGCTGCGACCTTTTCGGGAAGGTCCCGCGGCGATGGCTCTGCTTGCGGCCAGAAAGGGTTCGCGGCCGGTTAGCTGCGTTCCCTGTGCGGTGAAGTACCGCTATGTGCAGGATCCGACCGCCCAACTCCTCGATACGATGGATCAATTGGAACAGGCCGTCTACTGGCGACCGCGTCCGGACCTGAGCCTTCAAGAGCGAATCTATCGGCTGGCCGAGGGCCTGCTGGCGTTGAAGGAGATCGAGATCCTCGGGCACACATGCACGGGGTCGACGTCGGAGCGGATCGCCCAATTGGTCGAATTTCTCCTGGGGGAAATCGAGAAAAGGCACGAGATCGACGGAGCCGCAGCGACTGTGCCCGAGCGTGTAAAGGCCCTGCGCCGCCGCATCCTCGATCAGTTCGAGCAACTACCCGAAACGGACCCGGGCAGGCAGGCATGCGAGTGCAGCCTCGAAGATGTCTTCCTGGTCGTCCAACTCTACAGCTACCCGGGCGATTACGTTTCCGAGAACCCGTCGATCGAGCGAATTGCCGAGACGCTCGACAAGCTGGAGGAAGACCTCCTAAAGATCCCGACCGCAACGATTCGCGGTACCCGGCGGGCTGAGATTACTTTCGGCGAGCCGATCCCCGTCGAGACAGGCAAGTCCCAAAAGGGAGCGACCCATCGATTGACGTCGTTGCTGGAGGAGCGCGTCCAGCAACTCCTCAACGAGTCGACCGGCGGGCAAAGCGGTTCGGAAGACAGTAGTCCAGGCTGTGCCTGACAATCGGAGAGGTTGCAGGCCAATGGGGCTACTCGGAGCAAGTGCAGGACGAAATCGTGGAATGGCCTCAGGCACAGCCTGACCTACCCGGCTGCATCGACATCGGCTGGGGTACGGGCAACCTCGCCGTGGAGTTGAAGATACGTCGGCATGCCCGACTTCCGCAAGGTGTCCAGCAAAGACCTCCGCGCAAGGGCGTCCAACAGCGGGGCCTCCGCAACTGACCACACGAATGGGGTACGGATAGATCGGCTATCCGGGTACCGCGGGCATACGAGGGGTCAAGGTGCAGCTCAGGAGGACCAAGTATATCATTCCTTGGTATCGACCGGCATCGCAAGCAGTGGCTTGGTGTGAAGACAACGATTTTCTTTGGCCGATCCTAGTAGAAGTTGTTCGGCGCACCTATAATTGCACGGATTTCCACTCCCTCCGAGGTCTCAGAGCATGCGATGTTGACTTATCGCACGTTTCGCAATACCGATCCGCCGGTAATCACGGCGATTTGGCGGAGCCGCATCGGCCAACCCGGCCTGGCCCACTTGGTCTCGCCCGAGTTGTTCGAGCAGCTCGTCTTCGCGAAACTCTATTTCGACTACGAGGGACTGATTCTGGCCTACGACGACGATCGGCCGGTCGGATTCGCCCACGCAGGATTCGGCCCCAAAGAGGCCCGAAACGAGAGCCCCGGCGAGATTTCGCCCGAGTTGGGCGTCGTCTGCCTGGTGATGGTTCGGCCCGACTGTGCCGAAACGGAGGTCGCCGCCGGGTTGCTCGGGCAGTGCGAGCAGTATTTGCACCGCCGCGGCGCGAAGGTGATCTACGGGGGCGGCATCTACCCGCTGAACCCGTTCTACCTGGGGCTCTACGGCGGTAGCGAGCTGCCGGGCGTCTTGCTCTCCGACATCGTCATGCGGCAGGTCTACGCGTCGAGCGGCTATCGTGAAATCGACCAGACGCTTCTGATGCGGCAGAATCTGGGGGGATTCCAGGCGGTGATCGACCGGCAACAGATGCAGATTCGGCGGCGGATGATCGTCGAGGTCGTGGCCGACGCCCCGGCCCGATTCTGGTGGGAAGCCTGTACAATGGGCGAATTCGAGCTGACACGATACAAACTGGTGCCTCGTAGCGGCGGACCACCGCTGGCGACGGCCACACTGCGAAGCATGGAACCCAGCGGCACGATCGGCGCCGGACGAGCCATCGGGCTGATCGAGTTGGAGGTCGAGCCATCGGCCCATCGGCGGGGGTTGGCCTCCTTCCTGCTGAGCGAAGCCTGCCGCCAGTTCGTCCGCCAAGGGATTATGGTCGTCGAAGCCCAGGTCATGCGGTACAACGAGGCCGCGATCGGCCTCTACCACAAGCTGGGCTTCGAACAGGTCGACCAGGGAAGCGTCTATCGCAAGGATGCCGACGCCTGACGTCGCCTGACGCGACCGGGCAAACTGCTCTGGAACCGGGGGCCGACTTTCGTTACCTTGCCCAAATCCGACAGCGTAGGTCAGGCTGTGCCTGACATGGACACCCAACTCTTTCGCCCGTCAGGCACAGCCTGACCTACGAGAACCGGAACGGTTCTCTTCGGCAAAAACACGCTTGTGACGTCCCAGTCACCCTGATCGGAGGAGGGAACCCATGCCGAAATTGATCTTGCTGGTGCTGCTGGTCGCCGTCGTGGCCGGCGGTGGGTATTTCTATGCCAACTATGATGTCGATATTGGGCGGGACGACGACGGCAACTTTCGGTCCATCAAGGTATCGGCCGCCGGCGACAGCGACTCCCCGACGCCGCCGAAGACGCCCTCCGAAGAACAGCCCCCCGTGTCGCCGCGCAGCACCATTCGAATCGCGACGTTCAACCTGGCGGCGTTCAACGAAGACAAACTGGCGAACCACCGCATCAGCGACATACTGGTCAGCGTGCTGCCGCAGTTCGACATCGTGGCCGTCCAGGACATCCGAGCCATCAATCAGGGTGTGCTGGTCCAACTGGTCGAACGCATCAACGCAACCGGTGCTCAATATGACTATGCGGTCGGGCCGGACGTGCAGCGTGGTACCGTCATGCGACACACCAACCAGGACACCGTCGGACCGTACGAGACGATCGAACCCTACAGTGCGTTTCTGTTCGACAAAACGATCATCGAGATCGATCGGTCGACCGTCACGTCGGTCAAAGATACGGCCGATCGGTTCCGCTGCGATCCGCTGATCGCCCTGTTTCGCGTGCGCGGACCCGAAGCGGCCGAGGCGTTTACATTCAAACTGATCAACGTTCATACCGACGCGCGAAGGGCGGCCGTCGAACTCGATTTGCTCGACGACGTCTTCCGTGCGGTGCGCAACGGCGATTCCCTCGCGGTGCGTGACGAAGGTCGAAATGAAGACGACGTGATCCTGCTTGGCGATTTCGGCACCGAGGCGGATCACGTAAAACAGTTGGCCGGACTGCCGGGCCTTGTGTCGACGATCGGCCTGGTGCCCACCACGATCGGCGGCATGCTGCCGGTCGACAACATTCTGCTTGACGGGCGCGCGACCACCGAATTCACCGGACGCTCGGAGGTGTTCGACCTGATCGGCGAGCTCGATCTGTCGTTGCCGACTGCCCGCGCCCTGTCGGAGCACCTACCCGTCTGGGCAGAGTTTAGCCGCTATGAGGGTGGCCAAGCAGGCCATGTGGCCGCAGGAGGGCCCGCTTCAACTCACCAGTAACCCTCAGAAGCCGAACCGACCCCCTCTTCAGGCAGAGCTGTCCGCGCCATTTCTCGGGCCGGTGTCTGGAAAAACTCGTCCGGTTTCTGATATAATTAGATGTGTTCTTGTTCTTCTGGAAGACTCGAATTCTCGAGGGGGCCGCTATGAGTTACTGGAATGAAAGTCCGGACGAAGTGGATCCGTCGATAGCCTTCGATCCACTTTCCGTTCAGCGGAGTGCGCCGATCGAGGACGAAGAGGCGGCCATGGTCGAGGCGCTCTGTCTGGCAGCCACACCGGGACCGCTGGTCGTTGACGACGAAACCGGCGGCGAGGGAGCCATCGTGGTCAGCCTGCCCGACGGACGCTTGATCGTCAGCATGACCGCGCCGGTCGAACAGACCGACGACGAGGCGGTCACGCTGGCCAATGCCCAACTGATCTGCAAGGCCCGCCATCTTCTCCTCCGGCTGCTGAGGGATCGACAACAGTGGAAACAGCAACAAGAGTTCCTGCAGGAACGAATCCGCACGTTGGAAGCAGCGCTGCACTCCCAGCGCACAACGGGCACCACGTCGGAACATCGTCCGAAACCGCACATTTCGACCGTCCGTTAGCCGCGGAGCTTGCTCCGCGCTGGGGTTGGTTTGAAGTTTTTCGTACTTCACAGCGCGGAGCAAGCTCAGCGGCTAACGACACACGTCACGCAACGCACAACATGAAACTCTCCTCCCGTTTCACTGAAGCATTGACCTACGCCGCCGAACTGCACTCGCAACAGCAACGAAAAGTTTCCGGCGAACCCTACGTGTCCCATCTGCTGGGTGTCACGGCCATCGCGCTGCAGTATGGCGCCGACGAAGACGAGGCGATTGCGGCCCTGTTGCACGATGCCATCGAAGACCAGGGAGGCGCCACCGCAAGGGAAGCGATCCGTGACCGCTTCGGTCCGCGCGTCGTACAAATCGTCGACGGCTGCACCGACACCGACGTCACACCCAAACCACCCTGGCGCCAACGCAAGGAAGCCTACATCGAGCACCTTCGCCATGCGTCCGATTCCATGCGGCTGGTCTCGGCCTCCGACAAACTTCCCAACGCCCGAGCCATCCTACAAGAATATCGCGCTCGTGGCGAAACCTTGTGGGAACATTTCCGCGGCGGTCGCGACGGCACACTCTGGTACTATCGCAGTGTCGTCGACACACTGAAGCAAACCGGACCCAACCCCTTGGTCGAAGAACTCGATCGGGTCGTCTCAGAGCTCGAACGCTTGGTCTCGCAAAAAACGTAAACCAAGACGTCGTCTTCCCCTTTTCCCGTTTTCCCCCTTTCCCCCCTTTCCCGTTTTCCCTCCCCCTTCTTTCCCTTCTTTCCTCCAAAAACTTCCCTTGAAATTGGGCCACCGCCTGTGCTAAGGTTGGTGCCGAAGCGAAGGGTATCTCGCGGAGCCTCGTTCAACCAGGTATCTGCAAGGGCCCGTCACCGGCGCGTTTTCGGTGACGGGCCCTTTTTCGTGCGCCGTGAGACCCGTCGCGTGATCTGCTTCCCGGAAACCGCAGAACGGGAGACTCGCATGCTCGCACCGGCCATCGTCGAGAGAATCTGCCGTTTGGTAGACGAGGGACAACTGAGCCAACGGAAGATCGCCACGCTGATGCGGGTCAGTCGAGGAACGGTCGGCCGGATCGCCTCCGGAGAACGGCCCGATTACGAGACCATGCGGCAGCAACGCAAAGACGAGCAGCGTGATCCGCAGACCGGACCGCTACGACGCTGCGACGACTGTGGCGCGATGGTCTACCTGCCGTGCCGGGCCTGCGCGACGCGAGCCACCATGGCCGACAAATCGGCGCCGCAAATCTTCCGCCTGTTCATGCAATTGGACGAACCGGTCGGATTGAACCTCCGAGGCGAAGATCGCACACGCTACGAAGAGGTCCGCCGGCAACGAGAACTGGCCCAGCGGGACGCTCTCTTGCAAACCGATCCGGACGACACCGACGAGCTGGACGACGATCCGTACGAGCTGACCTTCACCGACCTGTGCGACGCACTGGAGTTCGACGACGAAGTGCCGCCGATCGACAAACGGGACATGCCATGGTGCGAGAACCGCGACGAACGACTGATGGCCGAGCTGAGTTGCTAACGACCCTGTCGTAGCTACGTTCGCCAGAACGTGGTCGTAACCCTTGGGACACGCCCCACGTTCTGGCGAACGTAGCTACACACTTGAGGTGACGTAGTGAACAACAAGAACAACGTCTCACGGCCAGTCCCCTATCGCGAGGCACGCCACCGGATCCGCGACGGTGATCTGCTACTGTACCGGCGTCGCGGCCTGATCGCCGTCGCCGGGCGCGGCACCCATAGCCATGCGGGCAAGGCCGCCTGGTGGGGTGACGATCTGTTTCTGCTGGAAATCCTGCAAGGCGTCGGCGGTCGGGCCGTCACGCTTTCGAGCCAGGTCCGGCCCTATCCGGGCCGTTGGGACGTCTATCAGGTCAACGCCGACGATCGCTGGCCCGGCTACGATCGGGCCGAAGCCACGCGATTCATGCGCCGACTGTGCGGTTGCGACTACGGCTACACCGGAGTGTTGCTCGCGGCCATGTTGCATTTGCCGCTGTTGCGATGTTTTGTCCGGCCGAGCGTCGAGGACCAGATGGTCGAGAAACGGCCGCCGTTTTGCAGCCACGCATGTGCGATGGCCGACCGAATCGGCGGCAAAGTCGATCCGGTCCCGCATCTGGCCGACCGGCTGACCGAACCGGCCGACCTGGCACGCAGCCCGTTCTACAAGTACCGCTTTACGCTGACGGACGGAAGGTAATGACCAAGAAGCAAGGTTCAATGACCAATGTTCAATGATCAAGGTCCCATACCGACGCCCGTGTTCCTTGTTCCTTGTTCCTTGGTCATTGTTCATTGTTCATTGTTCATTGTTCATTGTTCATTGTTCATTGTTCATTGTTCATTGTTCATTGGTCATTGAACCTTGGTCATTGGCATCAATCCTCCTTACCGTTTCCTCCCCCTCTCGAAAGGAACTCCCATGATGCGAAAACTGTTCTTCCTCTGGTGGTCGTTTTGGATCGCCATGACGATCGCCCTGAGTCTCTGTGTGGCTCGCGCCGACGCGGCGTTGTCCGATTGTATCGACGCGACGTGCCGGATCACGGCACCCGACGGCGGCCGTGGGACCGGCTGCGTGTTCGAAATCTCCGACGGTCACGTCTATGTGCTGACCAATGCGCATGTGGCCTCGGCGAAGACGCTGCGGCTGGAATTCTGGCGAGACGGCCATCAGTCGCAGCCGTTGGTCGGTACCACGCTCCTGAAATCGCAACAAGCCGATGCGGCGGTCGTGGTGGTCGATGCGGCGTCGTTCGACCGCATGTTGCCCTCGGTTGTCCCAATCGCGGCCCGGAACTTCATGTTACGGTCGGGCGACACAATCCTGTCGGTCGGCTGTGCCGGAGGTTCTTGGTCGACCGGCTTCAAGGGGCATTCGCTGAAGTACAACGGCGGCGACCTCCATTTCGTGCCCACCCCGGCCAACGGTCGGAGCGGATCGGCCATCTTCGATGAGGCCGGAGAGCAGATCGTCGGACTCCTGCGCGCCCGGGTCGAAGACGGCGCCGCCTCACACGGAGTCGCCACGTCGGTCCAATCGCTCTATCGGGCGTTCGCATCCGGGCAACCGACCACGATCGATAGCCCGACGTCGGGCGGCTCGCCGACCCAATGCGGTCCGAACGGTTGCCCGGCGGACAACAGCCAGTGGCGATTGTCGCCCTATCGACAGGGCCAAGATCAGATCGATCGCAGGCAAGACGAACGGATCGACGGACTCTACCCGACGATGCCACGCCAGCAGTACGCACCGATGACGCCTGTCCAACCGCCGCCCGTCCAACCGCCGCTCGACATCCGACCGATTGTCTCGGGCCTCGATCGTTTGAGTGAGGGGCAGGACCGTATCGCCGAACTGTTGATCGAGATCCGGGGCACCGAGCCGACACTGCCACGGACGCAACCGATCGCGCCCATTGTGCCCGTGATACCGCCCCCCGTCGAACAAGTTCCCAACGACGAAGCAGCAAGGGCACGAACGGTTGCCGAAACGGCCGCCCGGCAGACCGATGAGATTCAAGTCGAACTCGAAGAGACACAGCAGGAGACGAGCAAACTGCGAGCGGCCGTCAATGCCCTGATCGGCGATCGTGATTCGCTTCGCGATCGAATCGACCAACGGCTCGAGAAGGTCAAGGCGGTCGTCGGTGAGGACGCTTCGCGGCGGGAGATCGCCGGGGCCTATGTGCGCGACTTCGCGGCCGAACGACTCAGCAGCGGGGCCGGATGGACGTTGGGCAAGGTGGCGGCCGGGGCGCTGGGGCTCTCGGGACCGTTGGCGGCCGGGCTGGCGGCAGCCGGATGGCTCGCCTCGCGACGCATCGGGCAACGGGTCGCCGGCGACGACCCCTTGCTCGTCTCTCGACTGGTCGACCGGCTTGGTGACAAGGTGGACGACTTGAAAGATCGGTTCTCCGACGGGCAGCCCGACAAGAAGGCCTCGCAACGAAAGGCCCGAGCATGAGTGTGCATACCTGGGGGATCACGGTCGGCGTGCTGACGTCCGTCCTGCTGGCGCTGGGGCCTTGGATGTTCATGGTCCACGCCAAGTTGGCGGTCATCGCCACGCAGATCGAAGAGTTGGGCGAGAAGGTCGAAAAGTCCTCGGAGTCGAGCAACCAACTGTGGTCGCGATACGCCCATCACGAGACACGACTGGGAACGCACGAAGTGCAGATCGCCCACGTCGAAAAGCGCTTACAGGAGTAGGATATTCAATGCAGATCCGCGATCGCATCAAAGAGTTCCGCCGCGTCAGAGCCGACCTGCTTCGGCCGAATCCAAGAAACTGGCGTACCCATCCGCAAGCCCAACGCGACGCCTTGTGCGGTGTGTTAGCCGAAATCGGCTATGCCGACGCCCTTCTCGCCCGAGAACTGCCCGACGGGACGTTGGAGTTGATCGACGGGCATCTCCGGGCCGAGACGACGCCACAGATGGAGGTGCCCGTCTTGGTGCTCGATCTGACGGACGACGAGGCCGCCAAGCTGTTGGCCATGCACGATCCGTTGACCGGAATGGCCGGGGCCGACGAAGACATGTTGACCGAGTTGCTTGCCGAGGTGGAAACGGAAAACGACGCCATTCGCAGCATGTTGGACGGGATCCTTGCCGAGTCCAAACCGCTGTCCGACGACGGGCCGCCACCCGAGGTCGACGTGCCCGAGGTGTACCAGGTCGTCATCGAGTGCCGTGACGAAACCGAACAGCAGACCGTCTACCAGCGGCTGGTCGACGAGGGACTCAAGTGCCGCTTGTTGATGCTGTGAACGTCAACCGCAAGATGTAGGGTGCGTCTGGACGCACCATGGCCTGCCGTCCAACTCCCGATTTCAGGATGGTGCGTCCAGACGCACCCTACATGTCAACCGCAAGGAAGAGCGATGCCACCACTGGAAATCCAAGTCGACTGTCCCGTTTACGACTCGTTTCGCGTGCAACAGGTCGCCGGCATGTTCGACGTGCCTTTGGCCGCACGCGCTTCGGAGCAATTTCGCGTCGAAGTCCCCGATCTGAACGAGCCCTGGAAGATCGGCCTTCTGGTCGGCCCCTCGGGAAGCGGCAAGAGCACGATCGCGAGGGAACTTTTCGGCAGCCGGCTTTACGAACAACACGACTGGCCACGCGATCGGGCCGTGATCGACGGCCTGGGCGATATGCCGGTCAAGCAGGCGACGGCCCTGTTCACGGCCGTTGGGTTCAGCTCGCCGCCGAGTTGGATCAAGCCCTACCATATCCTGTCCGGCGGCGAACGGTTTCGATGCGACCTGGCCCGAGCGCTCGCTTCGGCCGAGCCGACCGAGGGCATCGTCGCCTTCGACGAGTACACCAGCGTCGTCGATCGCAACGTCGCGCGGGTCGCCTCGGCGGCCATCGCAAAGGGCATTCGAGGCGGGCGGATCCCCTGCCGACTGGTCGCCGTGACGTGTCACTATGACGTGGCCGAGTGGCTCGAGCCCGATTGGATCGTCGACATGGCTACGTCGACGCTCCAACGGAGGTGTCTTCGGCGACCTCCGATCGAGTTGCAAATCTTTCGTTGCCGGCGTCGTGCGTGGGAAATGTTTAGACGCCATCACTATCTGAGCGGATCGCTGAGCACGGCCGCCCGATGCTATCTGGCCGTATGGAACGACGTGCCGGTCGGTTTCTGTGCGACCGTGGCGTTGCTGGGCCGAAAAGGCCGGCGGCGGATCAGCCGTATCGTCACGCTGCCCGACTACCAGGGGATCGGCATCGGCATGACGATGGCCGAGTCGGTTGCCCGAATCCATCGGCGCGAGGGCCACCGGATCAACGTCACGGCCAGTCACCCGGCCCTGATCGCCCATTGCCGCCGTTCGCCCCGTTGGCGGGCGGTCAACTTCAAGAAGACCGGATCGCCCGGCCCGCGAGGTTTTCTCAAAGGATACCGCAGTTCGGCCGGCCGTGCAGTCGTGTCGTTCGAATACATCGGCAGCCCGACGGAACAGGTGTGACAACACGAGGGAACGATAACGTGGCGAAACGCGGACGAAGGCCGGTTCTCGACAAAATCAAGCGCGCCGAGATCCTGGCCATCTTGGCCGTCGGTGGCAGCCGATCCGTGGCCGCTCAGTACGTCGGCTGCTCGGTGTCGACGATACGCAATACGGCGGATCGCGATCCCGACTTCGCCAAACAGCTTCGACAAAAGGAATTCGGCTCGGAGGTCGGCTATCTGGAAAACATCCGCCAGGCTGCTCGCGACGCGCGCTACTGGCGAGCGGCGGCATGGGCCCTGGAACGACTCAATCCGCAGCGTTACGGACAGCGGCATCCCGATGCGATCACCGTCGACCAGGTCCGAGACCTCCTGGTTCAATTCGCCGACATCATCGCCGAAGAAGTCCCCGTCGCTCTGTACCGGAAGAACGTCCTGAAACGGCTGCAAGCCATCTCCAAACGACTGAAACCCACGTCCGACAACTAGGAACCGCCGATCATGAAACACCTAGCGCGTTTCGACGATTGCGGAATCGCTCCGGCCCGCTTGTGCGAGGTCCTCGACTCGTTTCACGACGCGCTGGCCGTGCGACACGGCTGGGCGCGACGCGATCAGGCCGGACGCAACGGCCATGCGGGCCTGCTCGCCTGGGCACGCACGCACCTGCACCACCACTTCGTCCGTCCGCCGTCGCGGATGCACGAGTGGCTCGGCCGGCATCTCGAGAAGATGTCGCAAGGGCGCGGAAACAAGCTCAACGTGCTCGGTCCCCGCGGCGGTGCCAAATCGACCATCGGGTCACTCGCTTTTCCACTCCGCATGGCACTGGAGAACTGCGAGCCCTATATCTGGATCGTCTCCGACACCCGGCATCAGGCTTGCGCCCATCTGGAGAACATCAAAACCGAACTGATCGACAATCGGCAACTGGCCGAAACCTATCCACGGGCCGTTGGAAAAGGGCCCGTCTGGCGGTCCGGTGCGATTGTGTTGAACAACGGTGCGGCCATCGAGGCCTATGGCACGGGCCAGCGGATTCGGGGACGAAGACGCGGCGCGAATCGACCGACGTTGATCGTCTGCGACGACCTGCAAAACGACGCACACATCCTCTCCAGCGTCGCACGCGAACACTCGCGAACCTGGTTCCACGGCACGCTCCTGAAGGCGGGGACCAAGGACACGAACGTCTTGAATCTTGCCACGGCCCTGCACTGCGAGGCGCTGGCCATGGAACTCGATGCGAAGCCCGGCTGGCTCTCGCATATCTTCCGTGCCATCGTCGAGTGGCCCGAGCACATGTCGCTGTGGCACGAGTGGGAATCGCTCTACACCGACGTACAGAATCCGCACTACAAACGGGCCGCATGGGACTTCTATCAGAAACACATTGACGCGATGAACGCCGGGGCCGTGCTGCTCTGGCCCGAGGAAGAGGATCTCTACACGCTGATGTGCATGCGGGCCGAGAGCGGTCATTCGGCCTTCGAGCGAGAGAAGCAGAACTCGCCGATCGACCCCGAGATGTGCGAGTGGCCCGAGAGCTACTTCGACGACTCGATCTGGTTCGACACCTGGCCGAGCAACCTCACCGTCAAGACGCTCGCACTCGACCCGAGCAAGGGCGCCGACTCCGGGCGGGGTGATTACTCGGCGTTTATCAAGTTGGGGGTCGACCGGCAGGGGATTCTCTATGTCGAGGCCGACCTGGCACGCCGCCCCACGCCGCAGATCGTGGCCGACGGCGTCGAAGTCTATCGGACATTCGAACCCGACGTGTTCGGTATCGAGGCCAACCAGTTCCAAGATCTCCTCGGCGGCGAATTTGCCCGAGAGTTCCGCAACCAAGGCATCCTCGCGGCCCACCCGCATCCGTTGCTCAACCGCACGAACAAGTTGGTCCGCATTCGCCGGCTCGGCCCCTATTTGTCCGGCCGTCGCATGCGGTTCAAAACCGACAGCCCGTCGACGCGGCTCATGGTCGAACAGCTCCGGCAGTTCCCGCTAGCCGATCACGACGACGGTCCCGACGCCCTCGAGATGGCCATCCGGCTGGCCGCCGAACTGCTCCAAAGCCGAAAGACCAACGACGGCCTGGGAAGCCGGCTACCCGTACCGTCGTAACCACAGTCGTTGTTCGCTCCGAGCTTGTGAATCATTCGGAAACAATGTGTACGATGGGCCTCCGAGCCCGTCGAATCCAGGGGAGTTCGACTTTTCGACGGGCTCGGAGGCCCATCGTACACATGGATTCACAACCTATCCGCGAACAAACGTCCGTCCTCTCGCGAAGCGAAAAGCAACAACCTAACCCCAAGCCAACCAAAGGCCCCCTGCAATGCAAACCGACGACCATGTGACCCACAAGAATACCAACCCACGTACAACCCACCTCGAGCGTCGCGTCCTCGAAGCGTTCGATCGACTCTGGGACGAGTTCGTCGACCCGACCGACGCCTTCTACGACACCGACGGCGATCGATGGACCCAAATCGGCAGCACCTCCGCGTCGGCCGCGAACTCGAACGCAGCCTTCGTCGACGAACACCAACTATCCGAAATCCGCAACCAATGCCGAACCTTGGCCGCAACCAACGAGTTCGCCATCAACGGACACGAAAACCGGATCAGCTACATTGTCGGTAGCGGGCATGCTTATCGGGTTGTTGCGCGCAGTGGGCTTGCGGTTGCCGAGGACTTGCTTCTTGACGCCCAGGCCGTGGTTGACCAGTTCGTTCAGTTGAATCATTGGCATCGGCGGCAGCAGGAGATCGTTCGGCGGAAGGATCGTGACGGCGAGTGCTTCTTGCGGCTCTTCTTTGGGCCGGATGGGACGACCCGGCTGCGGTTCGTCGAACCCGATCAAGTGGCCACGCCCACTTCGCGTGTCGGCGACCCGGCCGCAGTCCAGGGGATTCAGACGGATGCGGATGATGTTGAGACGGTTGTCGGCTTTTGGATCGATGGGCAACTGGTCGATGCCGACGAGATCCAGTTTCGCAAGGCCAACGTCGACGCCAATGTTCGGCGTGGGCTGCCGCTGTTCTATCCGGTTCGCAAAAACCTCCGCCGTGCAGAGAAGCTGTTGCGGAATATGAGCGTCGTGGCCGAGATCCAATCGGCCATTGCGCTGATCCGAAAACACACGTCGGCCACCAGTGCGGGCTTGGAACAGTTCGTCGCGGACGGGGCCGACGTGAGCGTTACGAACTCCGCCACGGCACGGACGGACCATTTTCGACACTATGGGCCGGGCACGATTCTCGATGCCACGGCCGGGACGGAGTACGACTTTCCGGCGGCCGGGATCGACGCCACCCGATTCATCGCCGTGTTGCAGGCCGAACTGCGAGCCATTGCCGCGCGGCTGGTGATGCCCGAGTTCATGCTCACCAGCGATGCGTCGAACGCCAACTATTCCTCGACGATGATTGCCGAAGGACCGGCCGTGAAGATGTTCGATCGTTTGCAGCACGACATGATCGAGGACGACGTGGAATTGATGTGGCGCATGCTCGGCCACGCGGTTCGGTCGGGCCGATTGCCGGCGGAGGTGCTCGACTCGCTCGACATCAGGGCGACCGCACCCGGCCTGGGTGTGCGCGACCGATTGAAGGACGCCCAGGCCGATCAGATCCTGGTCCGCAACGGCGCCATGTCGGTGCAGACGATGGCCGTCCGCCACGGTCTGGACCCGCGGCAGGAAGAGCAGTGGGGTGGACGTTCTGAATAGAACGGTTCGATTCGTGGGGTGCGTAACCGATTGAAAGACACCCAGGCCGATCAGAGCCTGGCTCGCATCCTCCAAAAGAGCTGTGTCCCCCTTCTCGCCTCTATCGTTCCAGTTTTACCACTGTTGCTTGTAGGTGAAGTTTCCGTTCTTGTCGGTTGTCTCTATGTATGCCATTGCCGCAAGGCGGCGATCCCCTTCTTTGAAATATGATTCAATCAGGTGTCGTGTCTCTTCACTCCCGAACGCCTTAACAGACTCAAACACGTCTTCAAGTGAGACCCCCAGTCTTCGCCCGCTGTTGTCCAGAAGCGATAATTCGATGAGAGTTTCACGGAAGTCCTGTCGTCGATTCTCCGCCAATAGCCCTAGCAGACCCCACCGTAAACGTCCAGGACTTTTTTCTGTTACAGACGATATTGCTGCGCTTCGTGCAATGCCAAACAGGAGTCCAGACTCCTCTCGGGAGATGGCGTTCCAGAACGCATCACGCTGTTCCGGTATCAACTCGGTAAATTCGACCAACATCTGTTCTGTTAGACGGCGATATCGAGGCCGAATCTCATCTGGTTGGCCTCTAAATTGCCTGCATAGAGCCTCGATCTCTCGGAGACAATCATGGACTATTGTTGACAATTCCACAAACTCCTTCAATTCCCGGGAACAAGGAAGTCACCGTCTCGTATGTACTCCGCGTCGCGCAACATTTTCAGTTCGGGAGACCAAGAGGGGACGCAGCTCTTTGTCATCGGGTTGCTCCCTATTGCTGTGGGGTGACAGGCTGTTTCTTCCACGCACGCACATAGTCGATCGTGTAGGTCGACGGAAGATCCTCGTCCTTGGGCAGACCGAACCAGTCGGGCATCGTCTCGCTGTCGAAGTTCAGCGTCAGCGGTTGGTGCCAATGCGTGTTTTCGACCCAGCGGACGAGCACGCCGTCGAGGTACCAGGCGATCCGCTTCTTATCCCAGGCGAGACCGTAGACATGGTCGCCGTCGGCCAGGTCTTCCGATGCACTGAACTGACCGTGGCTCGACCAGTGCTGCTTCTCCGTGGGCGTTTTGAAGACGTGGACGTTCATGTTGTATCGCCGCTCGAAGCCGGGCGCCTTGCCGCCGATCTCGAACACGTCGATTTCCGTCCACTGCTCGGGCGTGTTGTGGTAGAACCAGAACGAACTCGAACCGGCCGACGCCATGGGCCGACACTTCACCTCGAAGTATCCGTAGAGGACCTTCGACTTGCTCTGCACGGCGGCCGAGGTATAGGTGTGGTAGCCGTCATGCCGTTGCATTTCGGGCACGTCGCCCTTTCTCATGGACAAGTGCAGTTGTCCTTCGTCTACGCTCACGTTCTCGGCACGGAACAGGGCCGGCTTGCGTCCGATCCAGCGTGGATTCGTGGGCCACCACTTGGCGGTGTCTAACTTGCTGCCGTCGAACTCATCGGTCATCGGCTTGTATGGCTGCCAGTTGCCCTCGTTCACTTGGTCGGAAAGGGGATGGGCGTCTGTCAGATGTCGAGGTGTCGGACCGAGCGGGCTCGTGCGCAGCCAGTTTTGGAGTTTCGGCTTCTCGGCCACGGCGACTTCGGCAGTTAGACAGACAAACGTGAGCGCTGCCGTGATTGAGAGTTGCAGTAGGGCTTTCATCAACACCTCCCGGTCTGTGGAGAAACGTGCTTTCCCGAGGGAATGTGGACATTAGGTCAGTATACACGAAATCGGGATGCAGTGTGAAGTCACTTGCATGCGTGCGACGGAAACGATCTACTGGAGGGTGGTGACACATTCTGTGAACGAATCAACGGTGGGCAAGCCCACCGGCTAACTGAACACTTTTGTCCGAGGATCCATCATGTTTCACAAGGCATCTTCACGCCGACTGAGTCTGTCGGTCTGCGGCGTTTGTTCGCTTTTTGCGGCAGCCGTGCTGCTGGCCGCAACCACCATGGCTCAAGAGTCGACGCCGGCCCCGCCGGCCCGAAAGGCTGCCAAGCAAGCCGTTCATCCGGTCGTGGCGATCCTTCGCCAGCAGGAGGCTGCTTGGAACGACGGCGACATCGTGCGTTTCATGCAGCACTACTGGAAGTCCGACCGCCTGACGTTCAGCTCGACCGGCACGACCACGCGAGGATGGGAGAACACGCTGGCCAATTATCGGCGGCGCTATCCGACCACCGAGAAAATGGGCCGCACGCGTTTCACCAATCTCGAAGTCTTCCCGTTGGGCGATACGGCCGCGTTGGTGCTCGGGCAATGGTTTCTCGAGCGGCAACCCGATCCGTTACGCGGCAATTTCTCGGTCGTCTTTCAAAAGATCGACGGCCGCTGGGTGATCATCCACGATCACACGTCCCGGGCGACGGAAACGAAGGAGTAACAACCGTCTCGTTTAGCTGCCGCCGGCACGGCGGCTTGACGTTCGAACACACTTCCGGCGAAGTCGCCGTACCGGCGACAGCTAAACGGGCGTACTCGAACGGCCGCTACAGCGTCCAGCCCTCGCGATACGGTGGGTGGAGCAACTGGTTGGCCGCTTCGGAGTTCTTGAACTGTAGCTTTTCGGCGTCCCAGAACAGTTTTTCTTGGGTGCGGATGGCGATGTTGCCCATCAGGATGACGGCCGCCAGGTGGCCCGCGTGATTGACGAAATCGCTGCCGGCCGGCTTGCCGCCCTTGCACGCGTCGATCCATTCCTGGTAATGGCCGGGTGAGCGTTCGAGCAGTTGGGGTGGCTTGCCGAACAGTCGGGCCTTGGCTTCCGGCAGAAGCTGGTGCCCGAACAGCAGGCCCGCATCGCCGACGATCAGCGTGCCGTCGTTGATGAAGATATTTCGCGTGCCGACTTCCTCGGGCAGCGGCGGCATCATCCCGCCGTCGTACCAACGCAGCACGATTTCGGGCCGGTTGCCTTCGGCGGCGAAGCGGAAGGTCACGATCGACGCGGCCGGCGCCGTTTCGTTCTTCACTTCCGGCGGGGCGTTGAAGTGGGTCGAACAGGCTTCGACGCTGTCGGGCCAACCGAGATTCAAGGCCTTGAACGTGGCCGACAACTGGTGGCAACCGATGTCGCCGAGCACACCCGTGCCGAAATCCCACCACCCTCGCCAGCGAAACGGCAGGTAGGTCGGATGATAGGGCCGTGTGGGCGCCGGCCCCAGCCAGAGGTCCCAATCGAGGTTCGACGGCACGGGCGGTGTGTCGGTCGGTCGGGCAATGCCGCGCTGCGAGATGTCGGGACGCCGGTTCGACCACGCGTGGATTTCTTGGACCTGGCCGATCGCGCCGGCGCGGATGTATTCATAAGTCAGTCGGGCTCCTTCGCCGGCCTGGCCCTGGTTTCCCATCTGCGTGGCCACTTTGGCTTTCTTGGCCGCTTTGGCGATTTCGAGTGCCTCGTGGACGCTGTGCGTGAGCGGTTTCTGGCAGAAGACGTGCTTGCCCAGCTTCAGTGCCGCCATCGTAATCATCGCATGGGCGTGGTCGGGCGTGGCGACCATGACCGCGTCGATGTCCTTCTGCGCGTCGAACATTTTGCGGAAGTCGCTATAGACCTTCGCATCGGGAAAGTTCTTGGCCGCATTGGCCGCATGGTTCGCATCGACGTCGCAGATGGCCACGATGTTTTCGGTCGGCACGCGACGCACGTCGCCGGAGCCCATGCCGCCGACCCCCACGGACGCGATGTTCAGCTTGTTGTTGGCCGACGGTTGCTGGGGCGTACCCAACACGTGGCGCGGAATAATGGTCAGCGTGGCCGCGGCAGTCGTACCGGCCAGAAACCGCCGCCGGTTGAGTCCTTGCTTCTTTTCCATCGGTCGACCTCCTACTCGGGATGCGATTGAACATGTCCGCACGGAATGGCCCGTGCCCGTTATCAGCCCGCTGAAGAAGTGGAACTTGCGGTGTGTGGCACGTCCCTGAGGTACGAAGGGCGTGGTCTTCCCGACATACCACGCCCTTCGTACCTCAGGGACGTGCCACACGCTCTGTTTCTTCACAGGCTGCTGTGTGGGCTTATTGTAATATGAAGGCTGCCGATTTACCAGACTACCCGACGTCTCCCAACTCCAGTGCCTTGCCGTAGCGGACCAGCATCATTTGGCGTAGGCGGGCGTTTTCGGGCTTCGAGAGGCCCGGGTCGGTGCGGACCATGGTTTGGGCGTCTTGCCGGGCTTCTTCGAGTATCTTCGTATCGCGGATCAGATTGGCGACCCTCAGCGGCGGGAGGCCGTGTTGGCGGGTGCCGAATAGATCACCCGGGCCGCGGAGCTCGAAATCTCGCTGGGCCAACTCGAAACCGTCGGTCGTTTTCACGAATGCGTCGAGCCGCTTTTGGGCCTCTTCGGTCTTTGGGTCGGCGAAGACGCTGCAATAGGCGGGAAAACTGCCGCGGCTGATTCGGCCTCGCAGTTGATGGAGTTGGGCCAGACCAAACCGCTCGCCGCTTTCGATCGTCATCAGCGTGGCGTTGGCAACGTCGACGCCCACCTCGACGACCGACGTGCAGACGAGCACCTGGATCTCGCCGCTGCGGAAGTCGTCCATCACGGCGTCTTTCTCGGCCGTGCTCATCCGCCCGTGGATCAGCCCGAGCCTAAAAGCCTCCAGCTCGCCGTTGGCCAGTCCCTCGTAGGTTTCGTCGAGGCTGACGGCAGCGACCTCCTCCGACTGCTCGACCAGCGGCGTGACGACGTAGCCTTGCCGTCCTTCCTTGAGCTTCTTGCGGAAGAAGTCCCACCATCGAGCCCGTTTGTCTTCGGTGGCCAGATACGTGTTGACCTTCTGTCGGCCCGGCGGGCTGTCGCGCAGCGTCGAGACGTCGAGGTCGCCGAACAGCGTCATGGTAACGGTCCGCGGGATGGGCGTGGCCGTCATCACCAGATAGTGCGGATCGAGGCCCTCTTCGTTCAAGGCCGACTGTTTCAATAGGGCCCGTTGCCGGACGCCGAATTTGTGCTGCTCGTCGATCACTACTAGCCCGAGCCGAGCGAACTGGACGTCGGACTGGACGATCGCCTGGGTGCCGACCACCAGATCGACCTCGCCGGCGGCAATCCGACCGAGCAACGCTTCGCGCTGTTTGCCCGTCAGTCCGCCGATCAGTTGCTCGCGGCGGACCTGGCTCGATGCCAGCAGCTTGTCGAGCGTGAGCGCGTGCTGTCGGGCGAGCACTTCGGTCGGGGCCATCATGACGGCCTGGTGACCGTGGGCCACGGCTAGGAGCATCGCGTAGAGCGCAACGACCGTCTTGCCGCTGCCCACGTCGCCCTGCAACAGCCGGTTCATCGGCATCGGCCGGGCCATGTCGGCCGAAATCTGTTCGATCGTTTCGCGCTGCCCGGCGGTCAGTTCGAACGGAAAGAGTCGACGAATTCGGGCATCGATCTTGGCCGTCGACTCCAGCTCGGGTGAGCGGCGCTGGTCGTGCTGTTGGGCCCGTTTCACCGCCAAGGCGAGTTGCAAGATGAACAACTCTTGGTAGATCAACCGCCGCCTGGCTTGGTCCAGGCCTTGCTGATTCGTGGGAAAATGGACCTCGGGCAGGGCCTCTTTGAGCGGCCAAAGGTCGTGGGCTTCGAGATACTCGGTCGGAAAGACCTCGTCGATCTCGTTACTGTGCAGCATGATCGGAATCGTCCGGACCTTGCCGTCCTGGTCGCGGTAGTCCTGGATCAGCGCGTCCATGACTTCGTTGTCGACGACGAGTTGCCCGTCGACC
>JAZFUB010000424.1:0-4723 GCA_036447015.1 Thermoguttaceae bacterium
GGGCCGATCCTGGATCCATTTTGCGATCTGCGTTCGCCAGATCAGCATTTCGACGGCGAAGAAGGGCACGAGGATCCAGAAGATGTGCAGATCGAGCGCCACGTCGGGCACCATGTCGCGAAGGCAATAGCCGGTCAGCGAAAGTTCCGGAAAGACGATCAGGTCGGCCCCTTGCTGCCGCGCCTCGTCGATCCGCTGCAAGTGGAGTTGGAGGTTCTGCTGCCGATCTCCCAAGAATGGCGAAATCTGGGCCATGGCCACCCTCATGCTGCCCGAGGGAGTCTCGTCGGCGGATCGGGGTCCCACGGGCGGATTTGCCATAGCTTTGCCTCGCTAAATCTCACCCAACACAACTTGGATCGTCTGGAGTAGTTCGTCGCGGGTGATCTCGGAATACTCCATGTCGAACCAGAGGATCTTGCCCTCGGCATCCAGTACATAGATGCGAGGCAGTCTTTCGTTTGCCACCTGGGCAAACAGGGCTCCGTCGGGGTCGAGGAAGATCGGCAGCACCTGCTTGACTTTGACTTCGTCTTCGACCTCGACTTCACCAGCCAACGCGTCGACATTCTCGATCGAGTCGCCCTCGTTGATCGCGATCACCTGAACGCCTTTATCGGCATAGGGCATTGCAACATCCCCGGCCAAGTCTGCAAGGATCCCGCCTGCGAACACCTGCGTGATCTCTGTGCTGCCGAGCGTCCAGAAGCAGACGACCGTCAGTTTCTCGCCATAGAGGGCCCGCAAGGGATGGAGTTGGCCGTCGAGGCCCGGCAACTCGGCCTCGGGCATCGTTTGGCCGACGAACAGGACACACGTTGCGCGGAGCGCGTCGGTCAGCCGAACTTCCGGAATCGTCGGCGGAGGCGGTGGTTCCACCTCGGGCAACGTCGACTGGTCCGGGTCGATCACATCTGGGTTGGTGCCGCTGGACGTGTCCGGATCGGTCGTTCCGCCTCCATTGCCGGTCGCCGGATCGCCGTCTCCATTGCCACAACCGACGATTCCGATGGTCAGACAGAACGCAACCGGCACGACCCACAAACGTTTGTCAATTCGCATTTGCCCAATTCCTTCAGGTTTCTGGACTTTCCGGAGAGAAACTCGACGCCTGCTCCAATTGTTGCAGCGGCCGGGCTGTGCGTCAACGGTTGATCTTGATGCCCAACTCGCCCAATTGTCGTTTGTCGACGGCCCCCGGGGCACCGGTCATCAGGTCGGTGGCCCGTTGGGTCTTGGGGAAGGCGATCGCGTCGCGGATGCTATCGAGTCGACCGAAGAGCATCACGATCCGATCGATCCCCAGTGCGATTCCGCCGTGTGGCGGGGCTCCGAACTGCAGGGCCTCCAGCAGGAAACCGAACCGATCTTGGGCCGTTTCGCGATCGATCCCCAACAGCTCGAAGACCTGCCGCTGCTGCGCCTGGTCGTGGATTCGGATCGTACCGCCGCCGGCCTCCGACCCGTTGATGACCAGATCGTATGCCTGGGCACGACACTTGCCGGGGTCACTGGCCAGCAGTTCGGTATCCTGCGTCCTGGGGGCGGTGAACGGATGGTGCATGGCGGCCCAGCCGTCTTCCTCCGGATCGTGGGCAAACATCGGAAACTCGACGACCCAGGAGAAATGCATCGTCTCGGGATCGTAGAGCTTCAATTCCGCGCCTAAACGTTTGCGCAACCCGTAAAGTGCCTTGCAGGTTACCTCGAACTTGTCGGCAACGAACAACAGCAGGTCGCCCGGCTCGGCCTCCATACGCTTGGAGATCTTGGCTAACAGTTCCGGGGTAAACAGCTTGGCGATCGGCGAGGCGAGCGTGCCGTCGTCGCCCACTTTGAACCAAGCAAGGCCCTGGGCACCGAAATCCTCGACGATGTAGCTGGTCAGCCCGTCGATTCCCTTGCGCGAGTAGTTCGCGGCGGCCCCCTTCGCATTGATTCCTCGCACGCGGCCACCCGTGTCGGCCGTGCCACGGAACACGCGGAATTCGGCTTCCGCGGCCAGATCGGTCAGGTCGATCAGCTCCATGCCGAACCGAAGATCGGGCGCGTCGTGGCCGAAACGGTCCATCGCCTCGTCGTAGGTCATCCGCGGCAAGGGCAACTCGAGTTCCAGCCCCAGCAGTTCCTTGGCCAGTCGGGCCATCAGTCGGTCGATCACGCCGATGATGTCGTCCGAGTCGACGAACGACATTTCCAGGTCCAGTTGCGTGAACTCGGGCTGGCGGTCGGCTCGAAGGTCCTCGTCGCGGAAACATCGGGCGATCTGGATGTAGCGGTCGTAGCCGGCAATCATCAGAATCTGCTTGTAGAGCTGGGGCGATTGCGGCAACGCGTAGAACGCACCTTCCTGGATACGGCTGGGCACGAGATAGTCGCGGGCACCTTCCGGCGTGCTGCGGCCCAGCACGGGCGTTTCGACGTCGATGAAATCCAACTCGTCGAACTGATCCCGCATGATCTTGATGATCCGGCTCCGCAGCAGCATATTCCGCTGCATCTCTTCACGCCTTAGATCGATGTAGCGGTGCTTCAGTCGCAGATCCTCGCCCGGCAATTCCTTGGCACCCGGCCGGAAGGGGGGGTTTTCGCTCCGGTTGAGGATCTCCATGTGCCGCACACGGAGTTCGATCTCGCCGGTCACCAGCTTCGGATTGACGGTCCCCTCCGGTCGGGGTGCGATCTGGCCGGTCACCAGAATGACGAACTCCGATCGCAGTGCTTTGGCCTGCTGAAGCGTCTCGTCGCCGCCCTCGGGAGCAAAAACGACCTGAGTCTTCCCGTACCGATCCCGAAGGTCGACGAACAGCACGCCGCTATGATCCCGATAGGTATCGACCCAACCGCACAGCGTGACCGTCTGGTCGACGTGTTCGGTTCGCAATTCTCCGCAAGTATGAGTCCGCAGCAAGGTTGAGTCCCCCCTCGGGCAATCTCGGTGTGGGTAACGGTATGGACCATTGAATTGGGCGCACGGAGCGCCGAACCCCCAATTCTAACATATCGTTTCCACGCGCATAGGTTTCGCCGCCCACCTATTTTGGGTGGTGCGACTCCTCGCTCTGCCATCACTTCCTTACCGCAAAGCGGTTTCGTGAAAGCGCTTCGCGGCAAAAGCAACCGCAGCACCGGCGGCTGGGGAACAGCGTTATTGATCCGCCGCCGCTGAGCCCTGCTGCACCGAGACGAAGGCCATGCGCGACTGGTGCAGCATTTCGTCCATTTCTTTGTCTTCTTCGGGCGTTCGGTTGCCTTTGGTCTTTTCCTCGAGCATCTGAAGCGTGTCGATTGTGTGCTTCGCGTGGTCGAGATTGACTTCGGGCGATTCCGCACCCGGTGCCGGCAGCAACCCCAGCGCGATCATGCCTTGCAGATAGAGACTGCTGGCCAGAACGGTCAGCGTCGGCGGCGGCAGCGGACCCTCCGGCTCTTGCCCGGCTGGCTCCGTCTGCTCAGCCGGCTCGGGCTCCTGCTGGGCCGCCAGCTTTTCCGCTTCGATCTGGCTCTTCCAATCTTCATCGATGATGATCTTCTTCTCTTGATCTTTCGATGGTTCCGTCATGGCTGGTTTTCCACCTCCTGTGAGCGGTCCGTCTCTGATCGGGCGGTCTGTGGTCGCTTGGTTCTGGCCGTATTGTGCTGCACTGCGGCCGCGATGAAACCGGAGAACAGTGGATGCGGCGCAACCGGTTGCGACTTGAACTCCGGATGGAACTGGACGGCAACGAACCACGGGTGGTCGGGAATCTCGACGATCTCGACCAGCAACCCGTCGGGGCTGGTGCCGGTGACCTGCATCCCATGGGCGGCGAACTGCTGCCGGTAGGCGTTGTTGAATTCGTAGCGGTGGCGGTGCCGTTCGGAAATCTCCTCCCGACCGTAGCACTGGGCCGCCTTGCTGTCGGGCGAGAGTTTGGCCGGCTGGGCACCCAACCGCATCGTTCCACCCTTGTCGGTGATCGTCTTCTGCTCGTCCAACAGGCAGATGACCGGATGGGGATTGTCCTTGTCGAACTCGCTCGAATTGGCCCCTTCCAGCCCGACCAGATTCCGGGCGTATTCGACGACCGCACATTGCATGCCCAGGCAGATCCCGAAATAGGGGATCTTCCGTTCTCGGGCAAAGCGGACCGCATCGATCTTTCCTTCGATCCCCCGTTCGCCGAACCCACCGGGCACGAGCAGCCCGTCGACACCGGCCAACAGCCGCTCGGGCCCTTCGCGTTCGACGGCCTCGCTATGGATCCGTTGGATGCGGATCTGTGCCAGATTGGCGATACCCGCGTGGTCGAGCGATTCGTAGATCGACTTGTAAGCGTCGCGATGTTCGGCGTATTTGCCGACCACGGCGATGCTGAGTTCGTGTTTCGGGTTGCGCAGCCGGTGCAACAGGTCGTGCCATTGTTCCAGGTCGACGTCACCGGCCGGCAGGTTCAGTTTCTGCACGATCAGTTCGTCGAGCTTGTGTTCCCTCAGGCTGATCGGCACCTCGTAGATCGAGAAATCCTTATCCTTCTCTTCGATCACGGCCTCGATCGGCACGTTGCAGAACAGGGCGATCTTGGCACATTCGTCGTGGCTCATCGAGCGTTCGGTCCGGCAGATGAGGATATCGGGCTGGATACCGATTGCTCGGAGCTGTCCGACGGAGTGCTGGGTCGGTTTGGTCTTCAGCTCGTCGGCCGCCTTCAGGTAGGGCACCAGCGTGAGGTGGATATAGAGG